>JBFMGU010000003.1:0-94162 GCA_040752415.1 Myxococcota bacterium | reverse complement strand
CTCCTTCTCCTTGCGCGCGGCGCGGGGCTCTTCCTTCCGCTCCGTCGGGGGGGCCGTCGACGTCGACGAGGTCGGTGCCTCGGGGGTTGGCGCGGGTTTGGGCTTGGGAGTCTCGGTGGGACCCTGGGCAACCTGGGTGGGCGGGTTCACGTCGTGGAGGACGGGTGTGGTCGGCCCCGGGGTGGAACCGCCGCGCAAAAGCCCCACCGCGATGGCCAGCACCACCGTGGCCGCTCCCGCGCCGGCCACCACGGCCTTCCACGTTCCGCTGCGTGGCGGAGGCCAGGGCTCGTCGTCGACCGGGCCTGCGGGAGCCTGCTGCAACGCGGGTGAGGTGGGCACGCGCAGCGCCGGCGTGCCGCCCGACGAGGACGTGCGTCCCGGCGCCGCGGCTCCGTCGGGGGGAACGAAGGCCTTGTAGCCGAAGGGGTTGGTGGCCTCGGGCTCCAAGTGCGGCGGATCATCCGGGTTGCCCACCACGCCGGTGGAATACACGTTCCAGATGAGCAGCTTCACGCCGTGCTTGGCGATGGCGTGGTACGGCCCGTTGAACATCCCCTCCGACTCCGGCTCGGTCTTGAGCAGCTCGGCGCGGAACTGGTCGGACGCAATGATGTGGCCCCCGCCGCCACACGACATCACGCGCTGGCACATGTTGATGCCGCTGCCCGCCACGTTCCGCTGCGAGTTGACGTCGGCCACCATCATGATGGAGCCGTGGTGCAGGCCCAGCCGCGCCTGCAGGTCCGCCTGCTTGAGCGCCGCGCCAATCTGGATGGCCGCGCGGAACGCATCCTGGGGGCTGGAGAGGAAGACCAGCGCGGCGCCGTCGCCGGTGGGCAGCTTGACCAGCTGGTGCTGCGGCACCGACGTCACCGCGTTGCACTCGGAGACAAAGCGCGTGAGCTGCATGAGCGCGTCGCCCTGCCAGCTGGTGGCCTGCACCGAGTACGCCACGAGGTCAATGAACAGCACGGAGGCATCCCGCTGGCTCTCCACGCTGGTGGCCGAGGCACGCAGCCCCCGCGCAATGTCCTGGGCATTCGCCGGGCGACGCGCGGCCTCCTTCTCCAGGCACTGCAGCACCAACGCGCTGGCCGCACCCGGAATGGCCGAGTTCACCGACGCCGGATTGGGCGCCGGCTGTCGCACGTGCGCTTCCAGCACGCTCATGCCTCCGCCCACAAAGGGCGGCTGCCCGCACAGCACGTGGAAGGCCATGACGCCGAAGGAATAGATGTCCGTCTGCGCCGTGGGCTTCTCACCCTTGATCTGCTCGGGCGCGGCGTAGAGCGCGGAGAAGCGCGGCGCGGTCTCCTGCGTGGTGGACGCCGGGCGCGCAATGCCAAAGTCCGTGAGCTTGGGCTTGCCGTCGTCGGAGAAGAGCACGTTCTCCGGCTTGAGGTCGCGGTGGATGACGCCGGCGGAGTGCGCGGCATGCAGCCCTTCCGCAATGTCCGCCAGCAGCATCAGGCGGTCCGCCATGGGGATGGCCTTCTGGCTGCGCAGGCGCTCCAGCAGCGTGCCGCCCTTCAGGTACTCCATGGTGATGGCGGGGACGTCGCCCACCAGGTGGTAGTCGAAGACGCGCACCACGTTGGGATGCGCCACGGCGCGCGCGCTCACCACCTCACGACGGAACAGCTCCCGGGCCGCGGGATGCCGCGCAATGTGCCGCGACATCATCTTCAACGCGACGGGCGGCCCGCCCAGCACGGTGTCCTCGGCCAGGTACACCACGGCCATGGCGCCGCGCCCCACCACGCGCAGGATGCGGAAACGGCCTCCCGCCACGTCGCCCGGCGAGAAGATGCCCGACTCTCCTCCGTCGTCGGCTGTGGAATCACGCTCGGACAGGGTGTTTCTCCGGAAGGCCCCGGGGCGGAACCCGGGACGGCCTCCCATTCTCATCCAGCACCGCCCCCCGCTCCAAGTGCGTACCCACCGGCGGATCCTGTGGCGCGCCGGGTGGGCCTGGGGCTTGGGCTTGGCGCCGGAGCGACCACCCGCGGGATGGCGTCTTGCCCCGGGACGCCGGGCGCGCTACCCGCAGGCCCCGCATGAAGACCGCTGCCGTCATCCTGGCCGCCGGCCAGGGCACCCGCATGAAGAGCACGCTGCCCAAGGTGCTGCATCTCGCCGCGGGCCGTCCCCTGGTGGCCTACCCGCTCCAGGCCGCCCGGGAGATGGGTTGTGAGCCGCTGGTGGTGGTGGTGGGGCACCAGGCCGGCGCCGTGGAGTCGGCCGTCACGGCGCGCTTCCCCGACGCACGCCTGGCCCTCCAGGAGAAACAGAGCGGCACCGCCGACGCCGTCCGCTGCGCCCAGCAGGCCGTGGGCGAGGCCGACCGCGTGCTCATCCTCTACGGCGACTGCCCGCTCTTGCGCGCGGAGACGCTGAAGGTCCTCTTCGACCGCGTGGACGCGGCGCGCGCGCCGTTGGGGATGCTCACCGCCGTCGTCGACGATCCCACCGGCTACGGGCGCCTGGTCCGCGGTGCCGACGGGCGACCGCTGCGCAACGTGGAGCACAAGGACTGCAGCGATGCGGAGCGCGCCATCCGTGAGGTGAACGCCGGTGTCTACCTGGTGGACCGCGCGTTCCTCTTCGACGCGCTCAGCCGCGTGACCAGCAACAACGCCCAGCGCGAGCTGTATCTCCCCGACGTGGTGGAGCTGGCGGCCCAGCGCAGCGAGGTGGTGGTGGTGCAGGTCCCCGCCGAGGAGATCCTGGGCGTGAACAGCCGCCTGGAGCTGGCGGAGGTGGAGCGCGTGCTGCAGGACCGCCTCCGCAAGAGCGCCATGCTCGGGGGCGTCACGCTGCGCCACCCGGAGAGCACGTTCCTGGATGCCGACGTGAGCCTCTCCGAGGACGTCACGCTGGGGCCGGGCGTGCAGCTGCGCGGGAAGACCCGACTGGGTCGCGGGGTGCGCGTGGAGGGCCCCACGATCCTCGTCGACGCGACGGTGGAAGAAGGCGCGGACATCCGTGCGTTCTCCCACGTGGAAGGCGCGCGCGTGGGCAGGGACGCCGTGGTGGGCCCGTTTGCGCGCCTGCGTCCGGAGACGGTGCTGGAGGAGCAGGTGCACGTGGGCAACTTCGTGGAGGTGAAGAAGGCCACGCTGCGCAAGGGCGCCAAGGCCAACCACCTCACCTACCTGGGCGACGCCGAGGTGGGCGAGAAGTCCAACGTGGGCGCGGGTACCATCACCTGCAACTACGACGGTTACGGCAAGTACCGCACCGAGATTGGCGCCGGGGTGTTCGTGGGCTCCGACAGCGTGCTGGTGGCGCCGCTGAAGATTGGTGAGGGCGCCTACGTGGCCGCGGGAAGCGTGGTCACCGACGAGGTTCCTCCCGGCGCCCTGGCCGTGGGGCGCGCGCGACAGGTGGTGAAGCCCGGTCGCGCTGAACAGCTGCGCGAGAAGGCGAAACAGAAGGCTGGCAAGTAGGCAAGGAAGGACGGGGCAGATGTGCGGGATCGTCGGGTACGTGGGGCAGCGTCGGGCGCAGGACATCATCCTCGAGGGACTGCGGCGCCTGGAATACCGGGGTTATGACAGCGCGGGCCTGGCCACGTTGGAAGACGGCAAGACGCGCATCACGCGCGCGGTGGGCAAGCTGGGCAACCTCTCCTCCGTCCTCGAGCAGAAGCCGCAGGAAGGCACCACCGGCATGGGTCACACCCGCTGGGCCACGCACGGCGCACCCTCGGAGGAGAACGCGCATCCCCACAGCGTCGACGGCGTCACCGTGGTGCACAACGGCATCATCGAGAACTACCTGGCGCTGAAGGAGGAGCTGCGCAAGGCGGGCCGCACCTTCAAGAGCGAGACCGACACCGAGATCTTCGCGCACCTGGTGGCGGTGGAGAGCAAGGGCGGCGTGAGCCTCCCCGACGCGGTGCGCGCGGCGATGCGTCGCGTGCAGGGCGCCTACGCCGTGGTGGTCATGCGTGAGGACAGCCCGGGCACGCTGGTGGGCGTGAAGGTGGCCAGCCCCATGGTGGTGGGCGTGGGCGAGCGTGAGGCGCTGGTGGCTTCCGACGTCCCCGCGCTGCTGCCCACCACGCGCCAGGTGATCTTCCTGGAGGAAGGCGACGTGGCGGTGGTGACGCCGGAGAAGGTCACCATCACCGGTCCTGGCGGTGAGCCGCTCCAGCGCGCCATCAAGCACATCGACTGGACGCCGGTGATGGCGGAAAAGGGCGGCCACAAGCACTTCATGCACAAGGAGATCTTCGAGCAGCCGCGCGCCGTGGGTGACACGCTGCGCGGGCGCGTGAGCCGTGAGGAGGGCGCGGTCCACCTTGACGGTGTGCAGATGGACGCGCTGAAGGACGCGCGGCGCATCCTCATCCTGGCGTGTGGCACCAGCTGGCACGCCGGTCTCGTCGGGCGGATGCTGATTGAACAGCTGGCGCGCGTTCCCGTGGACGTGGAGCTGGCCAGTGAGTTCCGCTACCGCGACCCGGTGGTGGAGCCCGGCACCGTGGCGCTGGCCATCAGCCAGAGCGGTGAGACCGCCGACACGCTGGCCGCGCTGCGGGAGGCCCGCCGCCTGGGCGCGCGTGCGTTTGCCATCTGCAACGTGCTGGGCAGCGCCATTGCGCGCGAGGCCGAACGCGACGTGGGCGTCCTCTACACCCACGCGGGTCCGGAGATTGGCGTGGCGTCGACGAAGGCCTTTGCCACGCAGATCGTGGCGCTGCACCTGCTGGCGTTGGCGTTGGCGCGTGGTCGTGGTGTGCTGGACCCGGCGCAGGTGCGTGCGGAGATCCAGAGCCTGGCGCGGCTGCCCAAGCTGATGGAGAGCGTGCTGGAGGACGACGCCACGGTGGCGCGCATGAGCAAGGCGCTGCTGTCCGTGCGCGACGTGCTCTTCCTGGGCCGCGGGCTGTGCTTCCCCATCGCCCTCGAGGGCGCGCTCAAGCTCAAGGAGATCAGCTACATCCACGCGGAAGGCTACGCCGCGGGGGAGATGAAGCACGGTCCCATTGCGCTCATCGAGGACGGCGTGCCCGTGGTGTGCCTGGCCACCGCTGGCGCCGGCTACGACAAGATGCTGGGCAACATCCAGGAAGTGCGCGCGCGCGGCGGCCGGGTGATTGCCATCGCCACCGACGGGGACAAGCACATTGGCCGGCTGGCCAGCGAGGTGATCTTCCTGCCGCAGTGTCCCGCGCGCGTGGAGCCGGTGCTGGCTGCGCTGCCGGTGCAGCTTCTGGCCTACCACGTGGCCGACGGGCGCGGCACCGACGTGGATCAGCCGCGCAACCTGGCCAAGAGCGTCACGGTGGAGTGAGCATCACTTCCGTCGGTCGGTGAATTCCGTCCAGGTCACCACGCCGTCGCGCCGGACCACCGCCTGCGGAACAGCGCACGCCGCGTCATCCACCTTGCACAGCATCACGCGCTGGCCCTTCTGCGCCTTCGCACGCTCCATCACCTTCTTGGCAATCTCGTCGATCTCCGAGCGCGGGCGCGACCATTCCTTTTCCGGGACGAACAGCATGTAGCTGAACTCCTCCCGCGCAATCTCCCAGCCCGCGCACTCCGGCGGCAGCGCCAGGTCCGCGCGCGCCACCTTGCGCGGCGGCGAGGGGATGGAGATCACCGTGGCCACAATGCCCGCCACCACCGCCAGCAGGATGGTCACGCCGGAGACCTTCTTGGCGCCGGGCAACGACACGGGCTTGGGGGGCACCTTGTCCGCGGGCTTGGGCGCCGGCTCGGGGGGCTTCACCACGCCGGTGGGCGCGCGCAGGGGTGCCCCGGGCTGCGTCAGTCCCGTGTTCTTAGGCAGCGTGTTGAGGAGCTCCTGGCGGAATCCCGCCGGCAGCGTCTCCACCATCTTGGGGAGCTTCACCGGCAGTCCCAGCTTCTCCTGGCGCTTGTGGAGAAGGAGACAGACCGTGGCGGCGTCATTGGGCGTCACGCCGTTCTGGCTCAGCAGGTAGGCGTAGAGCGGCTGGAGATCCAGGGTTCCGTCGGAGAACACCTTCTTCCAGCTGTTCGACATCGCAAACAGCGCCTGGTTGGCGTCGACCTTTGCGGCCAGCGGCGTGGCGCGGATGGCCACCAGCATGGAAGAGAGTGCGTTCTGTTTGAGCTCGTCTTCTGACGCCACGAAATGGCCTCCTGCTGGCAGGTGGCAGCAGGACCCCCTGCAATCTTTCATGAGACCTGCCCGCTTGGGGGCATGTCAAGGAGCCCTGCAAACCCTACGCGGCCGTGGCCATGGCCTCGCGCAGGCCGTCACCCTCGTCCCACGACGCGATGTGGGTGGTGCGGAAGGGCCCATCCCCATCTCCATGCCGCATCCATGCACGCGCCACGGAACAATCCCGGTCTGCCGCAGGTGTGGAGGTTTTCCAGCTGCTCCACGGCCCGGAGCGCCCGGGCCCAGACGGTTTCAATCCCGCATCACGCGCGCAAGACGGCTTCATCCACGTCCACGGGCTCCAGCATCTTCCTCACCAGGCCCACGTGCGGCGCGAATTCCGCCCGACCGCGTTCAATGGCCCAGTTGAGCTGGTCGGGAGTGGGGACCACGGCCAGCGGGCTGAGCACGTGGCGGAAGCTGACGACGTGATGCGCGAGCTTCCGACCGAGCCGGCTGTTCTCATAGGCCATCTGCATGATCGGGTAGAACAGCAGGTTGGAGCCCAGGGCCAGGCGCGGCTCAAAGCTGTCCAGCGCGAGCACGAACGGATCCCGCGGCCCCAGCGAGCCGCCCTGCACCGCCTCCCACGCGGCGCGCGCGGGCAGGTTGTCGGCCACGCCTCCGTCGACGAAACGCAGCACGTGCTCACGCTGGGCCAGCGCGGAGAGCAGCTCGTGCATGCGCGGGTCGTCGCGGAGCACGTCATAGTGGATGACGCCGGGCACCGCGGCGGAGAAGCCCATGGCGTCCACCACGTCGAACTCGCGGGTGAGGTCGTCCTGGCCCAGCGTGATGGGCTTGGTGGGGCGGTTGAGCAGGTCGCCCAGCGCGCGGGCAATCTCCGCGGTGCGACGACGCAGCGTGCGCGGGTTGTCGACGTCCACGCCGTCCAGGAGGTGTGCGTAGCGTTCCGGCTGGCTGAGGTCCGTGATGCCGCCCACCACGATGCGCAGGGGAATGGGCATGTCCCCCAGCTGCAACACGCGTCCGTCGACGGTGAAGTGCTCCCCCACCGCCGCGCGCAGGTAGAGCTTGAGGGTGGCGGGCACGCCAAAGCGGCTGTGCGTGTCCAGCAGGCGGAACACCTTGCGCCAGGAGAGCTCGCGGACGATGCGGCTCATCTTCTCGATGGGGAAATCCCGCTGGCGCGCGCGGAAGGAACCCAGGATGGCGCCCATGGACGTGCCGGTGATGATGTCCGGCGTCAGTCCCGCCTCGTGCAGCTCCCACATGGCGCCCACGAAGACGTAACCGGTTCCGCCACCGCCGCCGAGCACCAACGCAAACGGGCGCGTGCGCACCGCGCGGTCCAGCGCTTCCGGGGTGAGACGCGGGGCAAGGAACTCCAGGAGGGCCGCGCGCTCCTCGCGCACCAGCACACGCACCCGTTGCATGAGCGCGGGCAGGTCGGCCCGGGAGATGCGGGGCGTCTCAAACGGCTCGCGCAGCAGCTCGTACAGACGTCGACGGTAGTTGTCGGTGGCGCGACCGATCTCCACCGTCTCGCTGCCAATCAACGTGCCCAGGGGCACCACGGAGACGCGGGCAAGGGAGAGGGCGTAGCGGAGCGCGGCCTCGTCGCCGGGAGGCAGCCAGTGTGGCTCGTCGACGAACACGCGACACGCCTGCAGCTCCAGCTGTTGCAGCTCCCGGAGGAGTTCGCGTCGGTTGTCGTGCGCCACCACGCCGCCTCCGCACCGTGCCCTAGTTGGCCTTGCGCTTGGCCGCGCCGTCACGTTGCGCGGTGATGAGGCGCAGCTCCCGCAACGCGTCCGTGCAATCCGGGTTGCACTGGATGGCCTTCTCGAACTGCTTCTCGCTCAGCTCCTTGCGCCCCGTTCCTTTGTAGAGCCAGCCCAGGAACAGGTAGCTCTTGTCGATCTTCGGGTTCAGCTGCAGGCCGTGCTCAATGTGCTTTTCCGCCTGGCGCGCCAGCTCCGCGTCGCTGGGATTGGTCTGGTAGAGCGCCCAGCCCAGGTAGCTGTGGAACTCGCCCTCGTCGGGATAGAGGTCCACCGCCGCCTTGAAGCACTCCTGCGCGCGGCTCCAGTCCTTCTTGCGCATGAAGGCTTCACCCTTCTGGAACTTGCCTTCCGCCGCCAGGATACGGCTCACCTCGTCGGAGACGCCGCTCTTCACGCCGGTGGTCAGGCCCCGCACGTAGTCCTCGCGGTCGCGCGGGTCACTGAGCACCTCGTACGCCGTCGAGAGCATGCTGTAGATCTGGTCGGCCAGCGCCTTGACCTCGGCGCTCTGCGTCCCGAAGTGCTTGTCCGGGTGGTAGTCCTTGGCCTGGCTGAAATACGCCTTCTTCACTTCCTCGATGGAGGCGTTCTTCGAGATTCCCAGCATCTCGAAGTAGTTCATCTTGCGCATCTCCTTGACGCGCTTGCTGAGCCGCTCCACGTGCTCACGGTCTTCCCGCGCCCCCTTGTCCACCGGCGCCAGCGGGGGAGTGCCCACGGCGGTGCGGTCCTCGCCGGTGACGGGCCGGGGCGTCAGGCTGACGGGCGCAGGCACTGGCGCGGGCGGGACGGCGGCGGGCGCGGCGGGAGGACGCGGCAGCGGGCCCTTGCGCAGCGGCGGCGGCACCATCTGCGGCACGTGCACCGCGCGGGTGGCGGCGTCTTCGGGTCGGGTGCTCTGCGCGGGCGGCGGCGACACCGTGGTCTCACCGCCCTGCATGCCAGCGCCCACCTGCACCACCTGCGCGGCGATCAAGCCGTAGGCCAGGCGCAGCGTGTCCTCACGCGGGAGCGGGCTCTTGTTGAGCAGCTCATTGAGGGTGCGTTTTCCGTCGATGAGCCGGGTGAACAGCTCTTCCTTGGGATTGAGGTCCAGGTCCTGCAGGCGCTGCAGCGGGTCGGGGTGCGGGCTGACCTCGGTGTCCAGGTGCTTGCTGAGCTGCGCGGTGAGACGCGCCACCGACCACGTGCGCTTGACGCCTTCCATGATGATGTTGGCGGGCGTGTGGTCGAGCTGCACGGTGGAAGGCGGGATCTCTCCCTTGGGATTGAACTGGTAGTCGCCGTCCTCCCAGTCAAACACGTCGTAGAGCTTGCTCTCCAGCTGCACCTGGAGGGCGTAGACCAGGTTGTGCGGGCTGATGGACCCCATCTCGATGAGGATGGTCCCCTGCTGGCGTCCCGTGGCCTTCATCTTCTTGATGGACACTTCGCAGTCCGCCTCGCTGATCATGCGCTCACGCACCATGATCTTGCCCAGGCACTCCTGCAGCAGGTTGCTCTTGACGCTGATGGTGTAGCCGTCCTTCAGGTAGACGATCTTCTTGACCTGGTCCCGACGGAGCAGCAGCGCACCCGTGGAACGCCAGCGGTACAGCTGGGCCAGCACCTCCGGGAACGGCGTGGCGGCGAGATTGCCGCGCGCCACCTGCGCACCTGCAAACCCCGCGCGTGCCAGCCGCTCGACTTCCTTCTTCTCCTGCCGCCCCTCGTCATCCACCAGGCGCGTCTCCGCCTTCTTGAGCGGAGGCGGGCTGGCGGTGGTGACGTCGGTGGTGCGGGGTGTTGGAGCGGCGGGCGCGGGCGCGGTGCCCAGGTGCTTCTGCACGGCGCCAATCAGGACCGGGAGCTGGAGCGGTTTGTCCAGGTAGTCGGACACGCCCCACTTCTCCGCGGCCTCCTGGCGATGACGCGCGCCGCGGTAGATGCCGCTGATCATGATGATCGGGACGTTCTTGCCGCGGGGACGCTCCCGGATCTTCTCCGCCACCTGGAAGCCGTTCAGCACCGGGACCAGGATGTCCAGGATGACCAGGTCCACGGGACGCTTGTCGAACGTCTTGAGGGCCCAGTCCCCGTCCTTCTCACACACCACGGTGTGGCCCAGCTCGGAGAGCGCATCCTGGAGCAGGCGCTGGATCGACTTGTCGTCTTCAACCACCAGGATCGTCTTGCTCATGATGCCTTGAAGCGGTGGAGGGATGACCAGCGCGGAAGGACAACGGGAGCGGCCACGCTAACAGCGCGCCGTTGCGCGGGGCAACGCCTCGTCGCGGCCTCGCGGGCGGGAGCTGCACTCGTGTTAAAACGTGCCCGTCATGCTCAAGCAGACCTACTGGCTGGAGATCGTGGAGGGGCCCAACACCGGCGTGCGGCTGGCGCTCGAGCCGGGCAGCTACCGCGTGCTGGGCCGGGCCAGCAGCGGCTCCGACTCCACCATCCAACTCACCCGCGAGGGCGACCGGCACCTGGACTTCGAGCGCCAGCAGATTGTCAACCGGGTTGTCTTTGGTGGAAATGCGCCGGCGCCGCGGGTGCGGGGGACGGCGCGACGTCGCGCGGCGGACGTGGACCTGCAGGACGACGGGGTGAGCCGCACGCATGCCATGGTGTTCCTGGATGAGCACGGGAATGCCAGCGTGGTGGACCTGATGAGCACCAACGGCACGCAGGTCAATGACGCGCACGTGGAGGACTGCGACCTCAACCCCGGCGACGTCATCCGCGTGGGCGGCACCGTCCTGCGGCTGGTGGCGGGTTGAGCAATTTGAGCAGGGTGCTCGCGCGGTCACGGATTTGACGGCGGAGCGGGCAGGAGGTCAGCTTGTGACTTCCACGGAGGCCCCGCCTGGGGTGAATGCCATGCGTCTTGTCGTTCTTGCTGCTGCGTTGGGACTGATGGGTGCGGTGCTCTCCGCGTGCGGACAGCCGTGTCTGACCAGCGAGCAATGCGCCGCCAACCAGGTGTGCACCGCGAACGTGTGCGTCGACGATCCCACCGCCATCCCGCCGGACACACCGCGGCCGGGCACGGCATCCAGCTCGAGCGGAGGCAGTAGCGGCGTGGGCGACGGCGGTCCGGCGTCGTCGTCGACGGGCAGCAGCGGGGCGTCGTCGACGGGCAGCAGCGGCGCCTCGTCGGGATCTTCCTCGGCGGCTTCCTCGTCTTCGTCGTCGAGTGGGTCCAGCTCGTCGTCGGGCGGGACGCAGGAGATGGCGCTGGGAGGGATTCCCTCCGCGCTCACCGTGGGCGACAACGGGCAGGAACTGTGGGTGGCCTACACCGACACGATCAACGCGCCGCAGGACCGCCTGGTGCGCTACACGCTGCCGTTGCCGGGCAACGCGGGCACGCCGCTGGACCTCACGCAGGGCGGAGGTGGCGCCTGCACGCCGAGCGTGGTGATGGTGCGCGGGAACAACGTGTTCCTGGGCTGCGGCGGGAACAGCGCGGTGGTGCGTCGTTTCACGACGGGCGGGCAGCGCGTGGGCACGGACCTGCTCTCGCTCGCGCCCATTGTCGGGGTGAACCACCCAGCGGCGATTGCCTTTGCGACGGGGTCGGGCACGCCAACGGCAACCTACCTGTTCAGCCAGCCCAACGGCGCCACCCCGGTCCAGGCCACCATCGACGCAAACTCCGGCGGCTCCCCGCGCGGCGTGGCGTTCGTCGAGAGCGCCGCGAACACCACTTCGCACGTAGTGCAGCGCGCGCCCACGCAGGGAACGTTGAAGGCGATCTCCTATACCAACGGGACTCTCGGCGCCGCGGCAAACGACGCTGCCGTGGGCTTTGACCCGGGCTTGGTCCTCAGCGGTCCGTACGTCTCAGGTCAGACCCCAGCACAACCGGTGTTGGTGCTGAATCTCAACGAAAACACCGCTGGCGTGTGGCACGGCCCGCAGCTGCTGATCAGCCAGCCGTCGACGAAAGCCATCAACAACCTCGGGCTATCTGATCAAGCACGGGCAAATACCTCGCGCCTCAAGGCCAAGATCCGCTTCGACAGCAAGTACGCGTACCTGGTCTCCACCGACAACAAGGTGTGCCGCCTCAACCTGCTGGGCACGGTGACGGACTCCGCGGACTGTCGCGACATTCCCCTGTGCGACCCCGCCGACGTGGCGCCTTCCGTCAACGGCAGCCCCACCTTCGTGGCGTGCCGCAACAACCCGCGCGTGGTGGCCATCTCCGGGTACTGAGCGCGGCTTGGCGGACAAGGAACGACTCGACGTCCTCCTCGTGGAGCTGGGCCTCTGCCCCACGCGTGAGCGTGCGCGCGCCCGCATCCTGGCGGGTGAGGTGGTGGTCAATGACCATCGCGTCGACAAGCCCGGCACGAAGGTCCCCCGCGACGCCGCCATCCGACTCAAGGGAGAGGCGCTCCCGTACGTGAGTCGCGGTGGGCTCAAGCTGGCGCACGCGCTGGAGCACTTCGGCATCGACGTGAAGGACCGGGTGGCGCTGGACGTGGGCGCTTCCACCGGCGGGTTCACCGACGTGCTGCTGCAACGCGGCGCCCAGCGCGTCTACGCCGTGGACGTGGGCTGGGGCCAGCTCGCGGAGCCGCTGCGCAAGGATCCGCGCGTGGTGGTGATGGAGCGGACGCACATCAAGGACCTGCAACCGCTCGCGCCCGCGCCGGATTTCTGCTGCATCGACGTCAGCTTCATCTCGCTGCGCCTGGTGCTTCCCCACGTGGCGCGCATCCTGGCCCGCCCCGCCAACGTGGTGGCGCTCGTCAAGCCGCAGTTCGAGGTGGGCAAGGGGCAGGTGGGCAAGGGGGGAATCGTCCGGGAGGCGGGACTGCGGGAGCAGGCGGTCCACGACGTGCGCGAGGCGGCGCGGGCCCTGGGCTTCGAGGACGGCGGTGTGGTGGAAAGCCCCGTCACCGGCCAGAAGGGCAACGTGGAGTTCCTCCTCTCACTGAGACTTCCGGGTGGTGGTTGAAGCGGCGGGGACGGAGGGCTAGAGGGGACGCCGTGCATCGTGGCGTGGCCGGTTGTTCCGTCGTCATTCTCGCGCTCTGGGGCTGCGCGTCGTCGTCACGCACGCACGTGGAACCTCGGGAAGCGCCCGCCGTCACGGCCCAACCCGCGCCAACCCCCGACGGAACACCCACGCTCAGCCCGGAAGCCACCTACCACTACCTGCGCGCCCGCCTGCTGCTGGAACACGGCGACGCGGAAGGCGCCACCGCCGCCGTGCGCGAAGCGATGGTCTTCCACCACGAGAGCCCGCTGCTCCACGCCCTGCTCTCCGAGGCGCTGCTGCGGCAGGGTCGTGTGGCGGACGCGCTCACGGAGGCAGAACGGGGCCTCACGCTGGATGCCCGTTGCGTGGAGGCGCACCAGGCCAAGGCCGCCGCGTTGTGGGAGGCGGGTCGCTACGCGCAGGCGGAGGAGTCCCTGCGTGTGGTGATGGCGCAGTCGCCGCAGCCGTTGGAGGCGGAGCGTCTGGCGGAGATTCTCGTCGGGAGGGGGGATGTGGCCGGGGCCCAGCAGGTGGGCAACCAGCTCGCCGCGCGGTTCCCTGACGACGACGAGGCGCTCATGTTGGTGGCGCGGGTGTGTCGCAAGCATGGGGACTGGGATTGCGCCGCCGCGCAGATGGACGTGGCCCAACGTGCCGCGCCGGAGTCCGTGGGGGTGTGCACCCAGCGCGCGGAGCTGACGGAGGAACAAGGCCGTCTCGACGACGCGGTGGCATTGCGCGCGCGTTGCGCTGCGTTGTCTCCGTCGGACGAGGAGCTTCAGCTCGCGTTGATCCGCGCCCAGGCCAGGGCTGCCCGCACCACCGAGCTGCGCGACACCCTGCGCACCCTGCTCTCCCGCCACCCCGACGACCGCAACCTCCTCGCCCGCACTCTCGACGCGCTGTTGGACGCCCACGCTCCCCAGGAAGCGCTGCGCCTGCTGGAGAGCACCGCACGCCGGCCCGGGCTGCAGCCGGAGATCGACGAGCGGCACGGTCGCGCGCTGTCGGTCCTCGGTCGCTGCCAGGAGGCGGAGGCGGTGCTGGCGCGGATTGCGCTGGACTCACCGGAGGGGCAGTCCGCGGCGCACGTGCAGGCTGCGTGTCAGCTTCGTCGTCGGGCGGCGCAGGAGGCGCTGGGCACGCTGGATGCCGCGTTGGCGGTGCATCCCCGCGCGCTGCCCCTGCTGGCGCTGCGCTGCACGGCGTACCGCATGGCCGGACTGCGGGCCCAGGCGCGCCGCGTTGCCGACGAGCTCCGCACCGACCAACCTGCTTCCGAGGTCACCGCCGTGCGCGCGGGCTGCCTGGTCGACGCGGGGGAGCCCGCCGAGGCCATCCGCGTGGCCAGCGCCCCGCTCGCCGAGCGGCCCGACGACGTGGGCGCGCTCCTCGCGCTGGCGGAGATGCAGTGGCGGGCCGGGCGCAAGGATGAAGCCGCCAGGACGGCACGTTCCGCGCTGGCGGTGCAACCGGACTCCGCGGAGGTGCAGAACTTCCTGGCCTACTGCCTGCTCACCAACGGGGGAGATGCCACGGAGGCGGCGGGCCTCGCCGAGCGGGCGCTCAAGCGCGTGCCGTCGAGCGCGGCCGTCCTGGACACCCTGGGCGTGGCGCAGTTGGCGCTGGGACAACACACCCGCGCGCTGCGCACGCTGCAGGACGCGGCGCGGTTGGAGCCGCATGAAGCGGAGATCCTGCTGCACCTGGGAGACGCGTGGCGCGCCACGGGGCAGCGGGCCAAGGCGCTGCGGACGTACGCGGCGGCCCTGGCGCTGTTGCCCATGGATGAAGAGGTGGAGGGCATGCTGCGCGCCCGGGGGACGTCGTCGTGAGCTTGCGCCGTGTGGCCCTGGTGGTCCTGCTGGGTGCGTCGTTGACGCAGGTGGATTGCGCGCGGAGACAACGCGTGGCGCCGCCACCGCGCGCGCCGGTGCCGCCGCTGCCCGCCGCGGAGAGGCTGGAGCTGGGGCTGCGCAGGGTGCAGTCGCGGAACCGGGTGGATGCGGTGGCCAACGTCAAGGGCGTGCCGGGGCTGGGCGCCATGGGCCTCACCGTGGATCTGCTGGCGGAACGGCCCGCGCGTCTCTACGTGGCCGCGCGCAGCTTCTTTGGCCCGCCCACCGACGAGCTCTGGACCGACGGGACCCGCTACGTGTGGCGCAGCGCACGACCGGGCGCGGGCGGCGCGGGGCCGGCCTCGCCGGAGGTGATGACCGCGCTGCTTCCGGTTCCGCTGCCGGCGTCGCAGTGGGTGGGTCTGCTGTTGGGGATGCCGCTGCCCGCGGAGCCCCCCGTCGCGGTGCGCGACTGTCCCGGGCCCGACGAGACCCGGCCACGCGACAGCTACTGCGTGATGGTGATGTACGCGGATGGCGCCCGCGCGGAGCTGCGGCTGGCCGGCGACGGCGCGGTGGAGGAGGCGCTGCTCACGCGTGAGGGTGGGACGCTGAAGGTCACCTACACGGACCGACGTGCGGACCTGGATGGCCTGGCCACGACGCTGGCCATGGATCTCGTCGAGGGGAATGCGCTGGGATTGCCTCGCCAGGCCAGCCTGCAGCTCAAGGAGGTCCGGCTCAATGGCCCGGCCCCGGCGCCGGCCCTGTTCGCGCCCCTGGACGCCGTGGCGCCTCCTTTTCTTGATGAAGCAACCCCACAGCCGTAGTCTGTGACATTGCCGCGCAGCCGCCTGGTGTGCGCCGCGTGCCGAGGAGGCCGTTGTCATCCCATGGAGCGCAGAATCCGCCTCGGTGAGTTGCTGATCCGTGCGAACCTGATCACGGAGCTGCAGCTGAAGACCGCGCTCGCCGAGCAACAGAAGTGGGGCGGGCGGCTGGGCAAGATCCTCGTCGACATGAACTACGTGTCGGAGGACATCCTCATCAAGGGGCTCTCCAAGCAGCTGGGCGTCCCGCGCGCCAACCTGGACGCCGTGCAGGTGCCGCCGCAGGTGCTGGAGAAGATTGACCGCGCGTTCTGTGAGCAGAACATGCTGGTGCCCTGCGCCTACGCCCACCAGGAACGCATGCTCCAGGTGGCCATGAGCGACCCCACCAACATCACCGTGCTCGACGAGCTGAAGTTCCGCACCGGCCTGCGGATCAGCCCCGCGCTGGCGGGGGACAAAGCCATTGCGGTGACCATTGCGCGGCTTTTCCACGCGGAGGACATGACGCAGGACAGCGGGAACGAGGAGTTCAAGATCACCGGCAACAGCGGCTCGACGATGATCAAGCGCATCAGCGACATCCAGGGCCCGCCCGGCGCCATGATGCCCCCGCCGCAGGCTCCCCGCGTCCCCACCCATCCCGGCATGAACATGAGCATGCCCATGACGCCTCCCCCCATGGCGCCGGCGGGGATGCCCAGCATGCCTCCCCCGCCCGTGGCCATGCCCACGTCGGCCGGGGCGGTGCCGGGAATGGAGGAGCTGGAGAAGCTGCAGAAGCGCCAGACCAAGGCCATCAAGGCGGTGCTGGAGCTGCTCATCGAGAAGGGCGTGTTCTCCCGCGACGAGTACGTGGCCTGGATGAACCGTCGCCCCGGCTGAGATGTCGCCTTTCCTGGTTCCTTGCGGCAAATCTCGCCAGGCGCAAAAGGTTTGACCTGAGCCGGACTAGGCGTGAAAGTCCGTACTTTGCGGTCGTTGTGACCACCGAACGCAAAGGAGCACCATGGCTGGGCCTCGGAAGCGACTGGGCGAGATCCTGTTGGAAGCAGGGATCCTGGATCAGCACCAGCTGAACGCCGCCCTGGGTCACCAGCGGCAGTGGGGCGGGAAGCTGGGTCGCATCCTGGTGGAGAAGCGCTTCCTGACGGAGGAGCAGCTCATCCGCTCCCTCTCGCGCCAGCTGGGCCTGGAGACGGTGGACCTCTCCCAGCAGAAGATCCACGACAAGGTCATTGGCCTGGTCCCCAAGGACATGGCGGTGCAGTTCGGCCTGGTGCCCGTGGCGCTCAAGCGTGAGGCCGGCGGCGACGTGCTCTTCGTGGCGATGAGTGACCCGACGAACCTCGGCGCCATCGACCAGGTCCAGTTCAAGACCAACAAGAAGGTGCGGCCCATGCTGGCCGGGGACGGCGCCATCGAGCGGGCCATCCGGCAGTACTACTTCGGCGAGACGCCGGTGCCGCAGGTGTCGGCGCGCAGCCCGGTGCAGTTCGCCGGCCAGGAGGTGGAGCTCAGCGAGGAGCTGCCGGTGCTGACGGGCACCGCCACGCTGTTGACCGACGCGGGCCCCGCACCTGCTCCCGCACCGGCGGCCGCGGGCGCGGACTGGTTTGATTCCGCCCCGGTGGCCCCGGCGCCCGCTCCTGCCGCGGTCCCGGCGTGGTCGCAGCCCGCGCAGCAGCAGGCGTGGGGCAACCAATGGGGCCAGCCCGGTGTGGCCGTGGCGCCGACGCCGGCTCCTCGTCCCGCCGTGGCTCCGACGCCTGCGGGTCCCCCGGGTCGCGAAGCCATGTTTGGCCCCGCGGGCTCCTTCCTGGGCGCTCCCGACGAGGACGAGCAGGCTCCGGCCCCCCGCGTGGCCGCGGCGCCGCCAGCCCCGGCCTACGCGCCGCCACCGGCGTACGGCACGCCCGCACCGCAACCGGTCCCCTACCCCATGCCGACGCTGCCGGTGGCCAACCCCATGGCCTCGCCATTCGCGTCGCCACCGCCTGGCGCCACGCTGCCGGCGTGGGGAGCACCGCTGCCCGCCGTGGCTCCCATGCCCGCGGCCGCACCCATGCCCAGCATGGCGCCCATGCCTGCCGCTCCGCCGCCGGCGGCCCCCGCGGCGCCCATGGCCCCTCCCCCCGCGGCGCCCGCCGCCGCCGACTGGGCCATGGAGCCGTTGGAGCTGACGCCCGTCGAGGCTGCCCCGCCCGCGGCACCGCTTGTTGCAGCGCCAGCCGCCCCCGTGGTGCCGCCTGCCGCCGCCGCGCCGGGGATGCCTTCGGTCGACGTCACCTGGGCGTCTCCCGGGTTCGGCGCCGAGCCAGCCTTTGGCGCACCCCCAACCGGCACGCCCGCCACCCCCACCACGGAGGCTGCCGCGCCTCCCGCTCCGCTGGCACCGCCCGTCGCCGAGCCTGCGCCCGAGCCCTCGTTCTCCCTGGACATGGGCGCGGACTCCTGGGGCGCCGCGCTGGACATGGGCGCCACGTCAGCTCCGGCGGTCGCCGCTCCGGAACCGCCACCCGCGCCCACGTTCACGCCGCCCGAGCCACCGGTCGTGGAGCCTCCGCCTCCTCCGCCTCCTCCGCCGCCACCGGTTGCCGCCACGCCGCTGGTCCCCGACGAGCCGCCCGCGCACGCGCTCCCGGTGCAGGAAGTCACCTTTGACATGGACGCGGGCGACATGAACGCCCCGCCAACCACGCCGGCACCGGACACGGGGCCCCGCGCGCTGGACCTCCCCGCCGACGACGGGCCCCTGGAACTGGCCAACGCGCACGAGTTCATTGGCATGGCGCAGGGCCAGGGCGCGCCGGCGTTGGAGCTGTCCTCCACTTCCGTCGACGAGACCGCCAGCGTGGAGCACACGCACCAAGCACCCGTGCCGGACGCCGCTCCGTCGGCGTGGGCCGGCTCCGCGCAGGCCATGGGACCGGGGCTGGAGTTCGAGCTGGACCCGGGTGACGGCGCGCCGCTGGAGCTGGCTGCTCCGCCGCCACCGCCGCCGGCACCGCCGGAAGCCTCGGTCGACCCGCTGGCGGGCGCCACGGCGTTGGGAGGTTCCCCGGCCGTGACCGCGGAGAGCACACCGGCGTGGAGCGCACCGCAGGCTGGTGGCGCGTCGGATGGCTGGGGCGCCGCCGTGGGTGGCGACGCGTCGTCGTCGTGGGGCGCTGCCGCGGCCGACGGTTGGGGCGCGGCCGTGGCCGGTCCGGAGGCTGCTCCCGTTCCGCCGCCCGCCGCCCCGAGTGCGCCGACGTTGGAAGCTCCGGCGTGGAACGCAGAGGTCGCTCCGGCGCCCACGCCGCCGCCCGTCGAGCCCGCGCCCACCCCGAGCGCGGAGCCACCCGCAGCTCCTGCTCCCGCCGCCGCGTCGGACTGGAACATGGAGCCCGTCACCCAGGTTCCGGAGCCCGAGCCCGTGGCGCCACCTGCTGCCCCGGAGATTCCGTCGTGGGATGCAAGCGCCGCGGCGCCTCCCGCCGTCGTCGAGGCCGCTGCTCCCGTGAGTGCCGAGCCCCCACCGCTCGCCGAGGCCGCGCCTTCCTGGGGCGGTGAGCTCGGCGGCGCGCAGGGGACGAGTGAATGGGGCGCCGTCGTGGATGCTGGAACCGGCGCGGAGATTCCGTCGTGGGATGCGTCCGCCCCCGTCGAGCCTGCGCCTCCGCCGGCCCCAGCCGTCGCGCCCCCCGTCGAGAGCGCACCCCCCGCGGCAGCCGCTCCCGTCGTGGTGGAGCCGGAACCCGCCGCCCCGCCGGAGGCCTGGGAAGCGCCGCCGCCTGCCTCCGAACCTGCCCCGGCCCCGTCGAGCGCCGCGCCTGCCGAGCCGGCGGTGTCCGTGGACCTCTCGTCGGGCGGAGCGGACACGGGCTGGGGTGACGCGTTGGCCCAGGCGTTGACCCCGGCCCCCGAAGCGCCTCCGCCTCCGTCGCCACCCGCGGCCACTCCCGAGGCTGCGTCGGCAGATCTGTTTGGCGCGCCGCGCATGCTGACCAATGAATTCGCCTCGCTCTCCACCGCGCTGGATCCCGCCGTGGAACGGTCGGGGCGTTACCCGGCCATGGCGCTGACGTCGGACCAACCGGCGAGCACCCCGGAACCGGGCAGCTGGGAAGTCCAGGTCACCGGCGAAGCCGCGCCACCGCTGGAGGTCTCACCGCCCGCCGAAGCGCCGGCCTCGCCTCCTCCCGTGGCGTCGCTGGAACCCCCGCCGCCCGTCACCGCGGTGGAGGCAGCGCCCGCCGAGCCGCCCGCGTCGGCCCCGACGGACGCCGCGCCGCCCGCGGCCCAGGACGGATGGGCGGCCAGCTTCGAGGCTCCCGTCGCCACTCCCGCCGCCGAGGAGCCAGCGACGCTCTCCGCCGACGACATCCAGGACATGCCGGAACCCACGCCGGAGCCCATCGCCGTTCCCGCCGTCGAGGCGGCGCCGGTGGTTGCCGAGGCCGCGCCCGTGATGACGGAACCGCCGGCCGCGCCGTCCGTGGAGCCCGCGGCGTTGTCGGGACCCACGCTGGAACCACCGCTCCCGCCGGAGGCAACCACTGCTGCCACGGATTCCTCGGCGGAGATCCCGTCGTGGGACCTGGCCATGTCGGAGCCGCCCGCCCCCGCGGAGCCCGCTCCGACGCCTCCCGCCGCCGTGGAGCCCGCGGCCCCTCCGGCACCGGAGCCCGTTGCGGCGCCCACGTCGAACGCGGAGGTTGCCCCTCCTGCGGAGCACCCGGGCCTGCCGTCCATGGACGCCATCGAGCTGGACGCGATGGAGTTCTCCCTGGTGACCAACCCGCCCGAGGCCAGCGCCGCCGCAGCCCCGCCCGCGCCTCCCGCGGAGCCACCTCCGACGAGCCAGGAGCCCTCCTGGGACGTTGCGGTGGCGGAAGCCACGCCGGAGCCCGCGCCGTCACCGGAGCCCGCCGCCGCGGCCGCGCCGCCGACGGAGAACGCCACGCTGCCGCCCATGCCCGCCCCCGGTCCCCAGGCGCCGGGCCCCGACCCGCTGGCCAACCTGGACCGTGACAGCTAGGCCGCCTTGGCCCGCCTGTTCATCAAGAAGGGCCTGGTCTCCGAGGACGAGGTGGTGCAGGCGCTCTCCAAGCCACCGCCCTCCGAAAACAAGGGCTGAGCTGCCCGCCGGGAACCGTCCGTGGATTCCGCCACCCCGGCGCTGCTGGAAGTCCACGACCTCACCGTCGAGTTCAACACCGGAACACGTTGCATCCGCGCCGTCGACGGGGTGGGCTTCTCCGTGCCGCGCGGTCGCTCCGTGGCCATGGTGGGGGAGAGCGGCTGCGGCAAGAGTGTCACCGCATTGTCCATCATGGGACTGCTGCCCCGCCCCGCCGCCAACGTGGTGCGCGGCAGCATCCGTCACGACGGAAGGGACCTGCTCTCGTCGACGGAGGCGGAGCTGCGCCAACTGCGGGGTCGTCGGATCTCCATGGTGTTCCAGGAGCCCATGACCAGCCTCAATCCCGTCTTCCGCGTGGGCGACCAGGTTGCGGAGGCCATCCGCGCGCATGAGCGTGTTTCCCGTCGGGAAGCCGCGGAGCGCGCCGTGACCATGCTGACGCAGGTGGGCATCTCCGACGCCGGCACACGCGCCCGCCTCCACCCCCACCAGCTCTCCGGCGGCATGCGCCAGCGCGTGATGATCGCCATGGCGCTGTGCTGCGGCCCGGAGCTCCTCATCGCCGACGAGCCCACCACCGCCCTCGACGTCACGGTGCAGGCGCAGATCCTGGAGCTCCTCCGCGAGATGCAGACGCGCCTCGGCATGGGTGTCCTGCTCATCACCCATGACCTGGGCGTGGTGGCGGAGGCCGCGGAGGACGTGCTGGTGATGTACGCGGGCGTCGTGGTGGAGCGAGGTGCGGTGTCCGCGGTGCTGCGCGCGCCGCGACATCCCTACACGCGCGGCCTGCTGGACAGCGTCCCGGCGCGCCACGTCGAGGGGACCGCGCGCCTGCGCACCATTCCCGGCAACGTCCCGGATCTCTCGCAGCTGCCCACGGGGTGCCGCTTCCGCGACCGGTGCGACCGCGCGCAGCCGCACTGTGAGCAGGAGCCGCCTGCGCTCGAGGAGCATGCGCCGGGACACCTGGTGCGCTGTCACTTTCCCGTCGTGGAGCGCGGGGTGCCGTCATGAGCGCACCACTGGTGGAGGCGCGGGGGCTGACCTGCACGTTCCCGGTGGCGGCGGGGCCGCTGGCTCGCGCGCGGGAGCTCCGCGCCGTCGACGGGGTGGACCTGCGCATCCGGGCCGGGGAGACGCTGGGTCTCGTGGGGGAGAGTGGCTGCGGCAAGAGCACGCTGGGACGCGCCTTGTTGCGCCTGGTGCCAACGCGCTCGGGCACGGTGTGGTACCGCGGCGACGACATCACCCACGCCAACCCCACCCGGCTGCGCGCGCTCCGTCGGAAGATGCAGCCGGTGTTCCAGGACCCCTTTGCCTCGTTGGACCCGCGCATGACGGTGGGCGCGGCCGTCGACGAGGCGCTCAGCATCCATGACCTCCATCCCGGCCCCGCGCGCGCTGCCCGGGTGGACGCGCTGCTCGCCCAGGTGGGCCTCCGGCCCGAGCTGCAGCACCGCCACCCGCACGAGCTGAGCGGCGGCCAGCGACAACGCGTGGGCATTGCCCGGGCGCTGGCGGTGGAGCCCGAGTTCCTGGTCTGCGACGAGCCCGTGAGCGCACTGGACGTCTCCATCCAGGCGCAGATCATCAACCTGCTGCAGGACCTCCAGCGCGAGCTCGGGCTCACCTACCTCTTCATTGCCCATGACCTCACCGTGGTGCGGCACATCAGCACGCGCGTGGCGGTGATGTACCTGGGCCGCGTGGTGGAGCTGGCGTCGTCGGCGGAGCTGTTCCGGGAGCCCGCGCATCCCTACACCCGCGCGCTGCTGGCCTCGGCCCCGCGCCTGGAGCCCCGCCCTTCCGGCGCCCGACCGCTGCTGCAAGGAGAGCCCCCCTCCCCGCTCCAACCGCCCACCGGCTGCGCATTCCATCCCCGCTGCCCGGAGGCGGTGGCGCGTTGTCGGGCGGAAGTGCCCGCCCTGGTCACGCTTCCGTCGGGGCGGTCCGTGGCCTGCCACCTGCGCACCACCTGACGAGCCGGTCCCCGGTTGAGACAACCTCCCTCGGCGCTTGGAGCGCGCAGCGGCCCGGTGCTATTTGCCGCAGCGCGTTAGACCGGCCGGTTCCAGGCGGAAACGTGGAGCGAGGAAATCATGCCATTGAAGGCTGTGGCGGTGGTGTTGCTGACGGTGTTCTCCGTGGGTTGGTTCACCTTCAACATGCGGAAGGTGATCCACCTCATCCTCAGTGGGCAGAAGGAGATGCTGTGGGACCGCATCTCGGAGCGCATCCAGGGCGTTTTCCGCTACGTGTTTGCCCACAAGAAGGTGCTCGAGGACCCCAAGAGCGGCGTGATGCACATGTCGTTCTTCTATGGCTTCCTCGTCCTGGGCGCGGGGCACACGGAGCACGTGCTCACCGGCATGACCACCGGCATCCTGAGCACGCCGTTCACCTTCGATTTTCTCCCCGAGCCGCTCTTCCACGCCTTCCTGCTGAGCCAGGACGCCTTCGCCGCGGCGGTGATCGTCTTCGGCTTCTACGCGCTGGTGCGTCGCTGGTTCCACCTGGTGCCGCGCCTGGAGCCGCGCTCGCGTGATGCCGAGACCATCCTGCTCTTCATCGTGGGGCTTTACATCACCTTCTTCGGCTACACCGGCACCAACGTCGCCATGGGCGGTCCGGCGGGCTGGTTCCGCTTTGCCAGCGTGGTGGCCTCCAAGCCCTTTGTCGGCATGAGCCCGGAAACCCTCCAGGGGCTGCATGAGACGTTCTACTGGGCGCACCTCCTCGTCTTCCTGGGCTTCCTCAACTACCTGCCGTTCTCCAAGCATGCGCACATCATGGCGGCGGCGCCGAACATCCTGTTCCGTCGCTGGGGACCGCGCGGCAAGCCCTCCATCATCAACTTCGAGACGGCGGAAGCCTACGGTATCGACACCGTCAACAAGTTCAGCTGGAAGACGCTGCTCGACGGGTTCGCCTGCACGGAGTGCGGTCGCTGCAACAGCGTGTGTCCGGCGCATCTCACCGGCAAGCCCCTGCAGCCGCGCAAGGTCATCCACGACATCAAGGAGAACCTGCACCTCAACCACGCGGCGCTCATCAAGGTCTCCGCGGCGGCGGCGGCAGGCGCGCCGGAGTCCACGGGTGGCGCGGAGGCGGCAACGGCCAGCAGCGGACTGCCCCACGCGCTCATCAGCAAGGCCGCGGTCAAGCGCGACGGCGCCGAGGGCGAGGTCAGCGTGGACAAGCTGGGCGGATACAGCAGCCACGGCGCGGTCCACGTGGACGAGGCGTGGGCGTGCACCACATGCGGCGCGTGCATGGAGATCTGCCCCGTGCTCATTGAGACGGTGCCCAGCAGCCTGATGGAGATGCGTCGTCACCTGGTGATGATGGAGTCTGACTTCCCGCAGGAGATGGCGCCCACCTTCAAGAACATGGAAGGCCAGGGCAACCCGTGGGGCGTGCCGCAGAGCGAGCGTGAGAAGTGGGCGGAGGGCCTGGATGTTCCGCTCATGCGCGACAAGCAGGAGGTGGACGTCCTGTTCTGGGTGGGCTGCGCCGGCGCCACCGACGACCGCGCCAAGAAGACGCAGCGTGCGCTGGTGCAGGTGATGAAGGCCTCCGGCGTCAACTTCGCCATCATGGGTTGTGAGGAGAAGTGCACCGGCGACCCCGCGCGTCGCATGGGCAATGAGTACGTGTTCCAGAACCTGTGCACGGAGAACCAGGCCGCGATCTCGCAGTACAAGTTCAAGGAGATCGTGACCACGTGCCCGCACTGTCTCAACAGCCTCAAGAACGAGTACCCGGACTACGGCGCGCCGCAGTGGAAGGTCCGCCACCACACCGAGCTGCTGGATGAGCTGCTGGCGCAGAACAAGGTGCCCCTGAAGAAGGACGCGCCCGCCGAGAAGATCACCTTCCACGACCCCTGCTATCTCGGTCGTTACAACGCCACGTACGAGGCGCCGCGCACGAGCCTGAAGGTGCTCAACAACGTGGAGCTGGTGGAGATGCCGCGCAGCAAGGAGACCAGCTTCTGTTGCGGCGCGGGCGGTGGCCGGATGTTCATGGAGGAGCACATTGGCAAGCGCGTGAACATCGAGCGCACCGAGCAGGCCATGGCCACCGGCGCCAGCACCGTGGCGGTGGGCTGCCCGTTCTGCATGACCATGATCACCGACGGGACCAAGGCCAAGGGCGCGGAAGAGAACGTCAAGGTCAAGGACGTGGCGGAGATCGTGGCGTCGCGGCTGAGCAACCCGTCCTGATGTCGGTCACGCCGGTCCTGCTCTGGGGGGATGACCGGCTGGCGGTCTACAACAAGCCGCACGGCGTGGTGGTGTACAGCACGTCGGGTGGTGCGGGTGTGCTGGATGCCATCCGGGACGCGCGCGGCGGTGGCACCGTTCACGCGGCCCATCGCCTCGACGCACCGGTGGCCGGAGCGCTGATGGTGGCGTTTGATGCGGAAGCGGCGGCAGCCACGTCACGCATGTTTGCCTCCGGAGAAGTGGAGAAGACCTACCTGGCCGCGTGCCAGGGGGTTCCTGCGTGGGAGCGTCGGACCGTGGATGCGCCGCTGGCGCAGCGGGGCCACCGCGCGCACGTGGTCCCGCCCGGCGCCGCCGACGGAAAACCGGCCGAGACGGAGCTGAGCGTGCGGGGCACCTCCAGCGACGCGTGCCTGGTTCAGGCGCATCCGCGCACCGGGCGCTTCCACCAGGTCCGCGCGCACCTCTCCCACGTGGGCCATCCCATCCTGGGCGACCGGGAATACGGCGGCCCCCGTGCGGCGTGCCTGGCGCTGCACTGCGCCGCGTTGCGCTTCCGGCATCCCTTTACCGGTGCTTCGTTGACCGTTCGGGCACCGCTTCAACCGCAGATGGAACGGGTGCTGCTGCGCGCGCGGCTCACGCTTCCCCCGACGGAGAACGCAGCATCATGAAGAACGCAGGGTTTCCGCTGGGTGAGGTGGATCAGCTCGCCAACGGTCTGACGCTGGTGGCGGTGGAGCTGCCCCACGTCTCGGCGGGATATGCCGCGGTGATGGTGCGCACCGGCCCGCGTTACGAGGACGCACGCACCCACGGGCTGAGCCACTTCTGTGAGCACATGCTGTTCCGCGGCTGCGGGAAGTGGCGCACGGCGCAGGAGATTGCGCGGGTGGCGGAGGGCTTCTGCGGCTCGGTGGAGGCGGTGACCTACCGGGACCACGCCGTCTACTCCACGGCGTTCGAGCCCACCGCCGCGCCCCGCGCCCTGGACCTGCTGGCATCGATGATGCGCGCCCCGCGCTTCGAGGGGTTGGCGGTGGAGAAGCGCGTGATTCTCGAGGAGATCAGCGAGTGTTTTGACGAGAACGGCCGAGAGATCGAGATCGACAACATCAGCCGCCAGCTCCTCTACCCCGACGACGCCGCCGGCCTCTCCATCGACGGCACGCCCCAGAGCGTCTCACGCTTCCGACGGGCGGACCTGGTGGAGCATCACGCGCGCTTCTACGGCGCGGCCAACATGGTGCTGGCGGTGGCGGGTCCCATGCCGCCATCCCGTGTGATGCGGCAGGCCCGTGCGGCGTTCCGTGGGCTTCCCTCCGGGCAGCGCGCGCGGCTGGCGTCCCCAGCGCAACCTTCCCGCGGTCCGCGGTTCCGGCACGTGCGCCACCCGGGTAGCCAGAGTGAGCTGCGGCTGTCCTTCCACGCGTTCTCGGCCACGGCCACGCAGGTGCCGGCGCTGCAGATGTTGCGTCGGGTGCTGGATGATGGGTTCACGTCGCGTTTCCAGGCGGAGCTGGTGGACCGTCGGGGGCTGGCGTACGAGATGTGGGCGGACGTGGACCTGGCGGAAGATTGCGGCTCAGTGGAGTTTGGCGCGGCGGTGACCCACGGCAAGGAAGCGCGCACCGTGCGGGCGCTGCTGCAGGAAGCGCAGGTGCTGGCGGACACCGGCCCCCGGAGAGACGAGCTCACCCGCGCCCGGGTGCGCTTCGCCTGGGCGCTGCGCCAGATGCATGACCAGCCCGCGGCGGTGGCGGAATGGCATGGTCGGAGCCTGCTGCTGGGGCTGGAGCGGAGGCCGCAGCACGTGCTGAAGTCCGTGTCGGCGGTGCGGCCGGGGGACGTGCGCCGCGTGGCGGAAGAGGTGTTCCGTGCAGGTCGATGTGCGCTGACGGTGGTGGGAGCGCCACCCCGGCGTGAGCTGGACGCGGCGCGTCGGGCGCTGACTCGCCTGCCGGAATGACGACGGAAGTGCGGCGCACGGAGCGCCAGAGGCGCCGGCCAGGATCTTGACCCCCTGGGGGGCGCCTCCTAGCATCGGCCGCCAAATTGCCCAGGTGAAGTGACCATTCCTGACACATTGCCGTCGTCAGGTCCTGGCCCCACGAGGTGCTCGATGCGCCGGCTGTTGCGTGATTTTTCCCTTGGTAGCGGGCTGCTGTTCGTAGTTCAGGCGTTGGCCGGCTGCAGCGAGAACCCACTCGTCCCCCAGACTGAAACGCCCAAGACCTTCACGGTGACGCTCACGTCCGACAAGGACTCGGTGATCTCCGACCTTGCCGACTTTGCCACGTTGAGTGTGCGCGCTGTTTCCGACAGCGGGGCCGTCAAGGGCACCGTAGAGGTGAAGGTGCTCCAGGGCGGCCTGCTCTTCGTGGGCAATCCCGAGGACGGCGGCGGCGCCGCGTCGGTCGACGTGACGCTCAACGCGCAGGGACGCGGCACGGCGCGCCTGATGTGCACCACCGCCAACGGCGACCCGCAGCCCGCCGGGCGGATCCGCGTCCAGGCCACCCTCAAGCCCGACGGCGGCGAGGTGACCGAAGCGGTGGAGAGCGAGACGGTCTCCATCAACTGCACGGAAGCCCCCGACACCAGCAGCCTGACGTTCATCACCCCGTCCTCCACCGACGTCATCAACAGCCCGGACCGCGTAGCGGTGCAGCTCCGCGCGATGGACGCGAACGGTACGCCCGCCGTGGCGCCGCGGGTGGTGGTGGTGGAGACCGCCAACAACGGACTCAAGCTGGCGCTGACCGCCACCGACGTGCCCACCAACCCCATCAACACCATCAACATCACGCCCGCCGCCGACGGCACGGCCACCTTCTACGTGCTCTACCCCGGCGACATCGCCACCGGCGACACCGGCGTCCCCATCACGTTCACCGCCCGCATGATCAACGCGCTGGGCCGCACCACCACCGCTGTGCCGCTGAGCTTCACGTACCTGAAGGCCGACAACGATTCGGCCATCGAGTTCGTGGAGGCGGTGACCAACACCGGCCTGCGCGTCGAGGGCAACGCCAGCCAGCGCATTGAAGTGGACCTGGGCGCGGGCGCGGATGAGACCGACTTCGTGACCCTCAGCGTCGAGGTGCGCGACCGCTCCGGTCAGCCCCCGCCCGCTGGGAGCATTGTGAAGTTCACCTGCAGCTCCGCGGGGAACGTGGACAACTGTCGCGGCCTGACGGGGATTCCGCCGGAGGCCAACGTGGACGCTGGCGCCACGCCGCTGGACAACCAGACCTCCGTGCTGGCGTTCACGACGGTGGAGCCGCCCTCCCAGACCATCCCGCGCTCCCGCGGCCTGGCCACCGTGACCTTCCGTCCCAACCCCAACAGCGTGGTGGGCCAGGTGCGCCTGGGCGCGGAGTTCACCCCCACCAACGCCAGCCCCATCCGCGTGTCCGACGGCTCCCAGGCCCTGGTGAACTTTGTCGACGCGAACACGCTGGTGGTGGCAGTGAGCCGCAGCGTCTCCGAGATCCGCTCCGACCAGAGCGAGACCGCCACGCTGACCGTGGACGTGCGCAAGGGAACCAACGCGCTGGACAACCGCCAGGTCTGCTGGGTGATGGAGGAGGCCAGCCGCTCCCGCGCCCATCTCAGCGACTCCGATGACGACGTTGCGCAGGCCGCCGCGGTGACCGCCACCGACCCCACCGGCAAGTCCTCCGTGACCCTCAGCGCCGCCAACACGCGGGCCCAGGGGCCCGTGCGGGTGCAGGTGACGGTGCTGGACCAGGCCTACAGCCCCACGCTCGACGACAACCTGCAGACACCGGACCAGGCGGTGACGCCCTGCCAGGTCACCGACCCCAACATTCCGCGCACCACGCTGGTGGCGGAGGTGCAGATCACGCGTCCGCCGATCCTGCAGAGCCTGGTGTTCGTCTCCGCGGAGCCTGCCATCCTGGGCGTGGTGGGCTCCTCCATCCCCAGCACCTCCGAGCTGACCTTCCGCGTCTTCAACGACCAGAACCAGCCCCAGGCGGACCAGGCGGTGACCTTTGAGCTGGATGTGAACGGAGACCCCTCCGCCACCGTCACTCCGCTGGGCTACACCGACGCCAACGGCGAGGTGGTCTGCTTCCTGACTGCCGGCACACAGGCCGCGTCGCTGGTGGTGCGCGCCACCGCGGTGCGTGGCGAGGAGTCCGTGTCCGCGGCCAGTGACCCGGTGAGCGTGGTGGGCGGCAAGCCCGCCTGGGCGCCGACGCACGTGGGCGCGGTGGAGAGCTACCGGGTCTTCGCCGACAAGAGCACGGCGGGCTACCAGGACCCGTTCGGCCCGGATGCCCGCCCGCTGCACACCGAGATCCGCGCGCAATTGGTGGACCGTTTCAGCAACCGCGTGCAGCGCGCGAGCGGCTACCAGATCCAGTGGCGCGCGGAGACGGGCAGCATCCCCAGCTCCATGCTCACGAACTCCGACGGCTCCGCCACGGTGGAATACGTGCCCGGTCCGCCGTTCGCCATGGACACCACGCCACGGCCTTTCGAGCGGCGGGAGTGGGTGGCCTACGACGCGCCGCACGCCGACACGCAGCACGAGGTCTACCGCGTTGCCAACCCTGGCGACGGCGACGTGACCATCCTGATTGCCACGCGCGGTGAGGAGTCGTTCGTGGACATCAACGGCGACGGCGCGTTCCAGCGGCCCTACGCCGACACCAACTCCAATGGCCGCTTTGACGGGCCCGCAGAGGAGTGCGCCCCCTGCAAGCCCGCGGTGGCGTGCACGCACATTGACAACGTGGATGACCCCAATCGCGCCACCTACACGCCGGCCAACCTGGACCTGGTGGAGACCTTCACGGACCTGCCGGAGCCCTACGTGGACCGCAACGGCGACGGGCTGCGCGCCAACTGCGACCTGCCGCTGGCCCAGCTGCCGGTCCACCATGACCTGGCGCGGTGGTCGCGTGGCGTCGGCACGTTCTGCAACCCGTACTTCGTGGACAACTTCGAGAGCGGCCAGATCTCCATCAACCCGGAGACGGGCGCGCCGTTCACGCCGGAAGAGTGTCGGGCGCACTGGTGTCCGGACTGGGATCCCCAGTGGAACTGCGAGGACAACCCCCGCACCCCGGCACGTCTGCCGGCCACGGGCCCCATCACCGGCGGCCGCATCATGTGGTGTCCCAACTACCGCTACCGCGACATCTCCTTCGTGAGCGGCGGGCGCAATGTCCCGGCGGGCAGCGTGGGCATGTCCGGCATCCACGGCATCATCGTCGCGGATGACACGCCCACCACGGGCCTGCTCGAGACGCCGGGCGCGCTGCGCTACACCGCAGACAGCCCGGGCCTGCTGGCCTACCGCGCTCCGGGTCGCACCAACTTTGGCACCGACGTGCAGGCGGTGATTGACCCGGTGAACCAGCAATTCGGCGTGGTGGAGCTGACGGCGGACAACGGCCAGAAGCTGTTCGTGAAGTTCGAGCCGTCGGAGCTGCCGCTGGTGGACACCACCGCCTCATTCGTGGTGACCGACGGTGACCAGCGCGCGCCGTTTGACGACTTTGCACGCAGCCAGCTGCGGATTGCCCAGACCGACCAGTTCATTGACGGCAACAACAACGGCGTGTGGGACGACGTGAACTCCTGCTACGACACCGACACGCTCATCTTCAAGAACGTGACGCTCAGCGGCGTGGCGTTCTCCGGTCGTGCGGGTCTGGCCACGGACCTCCTGGGCGTCAGCCACTTCAACAGCTACGACTGGCGCGACCCGGGTCCCATCATCAACGGCCGACTCCCGGCGGGTGTGCTGGCGCTGAGCGGCTACGGGCGCTACGCGGATGGCCCGGCGCAGGTGGGTCCCATTGTCCTGTACGACCGGCTCCACAGCTTCTTCCACGTGGTCCCCGACGGGCAGGAGGCCAACGACCCGGCCTACCCCGGGGCGAGCATCGACACGGTGGACGCGACCGATCACACGGGCGCCAGCGACTACTTCGTGCACCCCGTGGATGGCGGCAGCACCTTCATCGTGCGTTTCGTGGACGTGAACGGCAACGCCGCCTCTCCGTATGACTCCGCCAGCATCAGCGTGAAGGTCCAGGGCCTGGGCCCCAACACGGAGGTCACGCTGGTTTCTCCCGAGGCGCCGGTCCTCGTGGGGGGCTACACCGCCTTCACCCTCCTGACGCCAAGCCTGGAGGTGGCGCTGCCGGACGCGGGTCCTGCGCGCATCTCCGTGACCGTCGAGTTCGAGACCGACACACGAACGGGCTACAAGGAGAAGCGCTCCCTCACCATGCAGGGTGAGGTCTACTACCGCATTGCGACTCCCTGAGCCTTCGCGGCGCGGCGGCCCCAGACTCGGCCGCCGCGCTGCATGCTCCGCCCGGCATGCGTTCGCACCCGCGGGGCACGCTCCCTTCCTCGGCACACCCACGACTGGTAGCCTCCTTGGCCCGCAGGGCGGTCACGTCTTCGTCGACGCGCCGTCCCACCCGGGGAGGTGCACGTGAATTCCAGGTCCATCCGCGTTGCCGCGTTGCTCGCGGCCGCCACCATCATTTCCGCCGACGCATCCTCGCGCGTTCCCGCCGGCAGCCTGGGCGGGCCGCTGGCGCACCTGCGGACGTCGCGGCTGACCCCGGAGCGGGCCGACGCGTGGGTGCGGCGTCTGGGTCTCGCCTCCCGCGCCGACGCGCTTCCGCTGCTGGTCTCCACACGCGGCCCAGCAAGCGATCACGCCGCCGCGCTGCGCGCGCTGGGCTTCCGCGTCCTGCGCACCGAGGGCGCCTCCGCCAGCGTGGAAGGACCGCTGGCCGCGCTGGACACGCTGGCGGAGCAGGCCTGGCTCCGCACCGTCATCCCCATGCCGCCCGCGCAGCTCCTGGCCGTCTCGTCGGAGGGCGTGGGACCGCTCAACGCCGCGGAGTACGTGGGCGGTGACCCGGCCATTTCCGGGGCCGGCGTGCGCGTGGCGGTGGTGGATACCGAGTTCCTCGGCGTGGCCGCGGCGCAGACCGCGGGAGAGCTCCCCGCCAACACCGAGGGCTACCTCTGTCAGGCCAGCGGCTGCGTGGCCACCGAGGTGGAGACCGGAAGCGCCGGTGCCCACGGCGTGGCGTGCGCGGAGGTCATCCACGACGTGGCGCCCGAAGCCACGCTGATGCTCATGCGCAATGACGGCGGGCTGTCCGCGCTGCCCAGCGTCATCAACGAGGCGGTGGCCCTGGGCGCCGACGTGGTGGCCCTCTCCGTGGGCTACGCGCCGCTGGCGCCGATGGACGGGCGGGATCCCCACGGCGTGAACCAGGCACTGGAAGCTGCGCGCGCGGCCGGCGTGTTGGTGGTGGTGGGCGCGGGCAACGGCCGTCACAAGGTGTTCTCCGGCGCGTACACCGGCAACGGCGCCACCGGTCACTACTTCAACGCCGACCTTGCCACCGACAGCCTCAACAACGTGCGCTTCACGCAGGGCGAGCGCGTGGACATCTTCCTGACGTGGGACGAGTGGGACGCGCAGGACGTGGGCCAGGCCATTGCGCGCGACGACTTCGACATCTCGCTGTTGCGTCGCGGCATCAACACGCCGTTCATGCCGGTGGCCACCGCGTCGGCGGAGGATGACATCCAGCCCGGTCAGGCGTGGGGCGGCACGGCGGTGCAGGACGGGGATGACTTCCCCTACGAGCACCTCATCTTCAACCCCGACGTCACCGACGAGTACTGGATCAAGATCCGCCAGAAGAGCCCGCAGGTGGCGCCGGGGCGGCGCATCCGCCTGGAGCTCTGGTCCAGCACCGGCCTGGAGCATTCCACCGCGGTGGGCAGCCTGGCCTTCCCCGCCGACTCCCCACACGTGCTGACGGTGGGCGCGGCGAGCTGGAGCAGCGGTCTCGTCGATGAGACGTACAGTGCGCAGGGTCCCACCGCGGATGGCCGGCACAAGCCGGACCTGATGGGCTACGCCGCCGTGCACACCCGGGCCACGGGCACCGGCGTGTTCCAGGGGACCTCCGCCGCCGCGGCCCACGTGGCCGGCGCGGCCGCGCTCCTCCTGTCCGCCGACCCCACCCTCACCCCCGACGGTCTGCAGACCGCCCTGCTCTCCTCAGCCAGCCCCACCGGCATGGTCGGCGTGGACTTCCTGACCGGTGCGGGATTGGCCGCGCTCCCGCCGCGCAGCAGTCCCACGCTCACCGTGGTGGAGCCCACCACCACGCGCCCCGCCAACGCTGGCCGTTTCGACGCGCCCTCCCCCATCCAGGTCCACGTGCGCCTGGACACGCCCGCCGGGCGCTACGCCAGCTTCCTGGGCCGCGAGTCGTTCAGCGCGGAGGTGGGCGGGCTGCCCGCGCCGGTCACCGCCGTGTTCCCCGCCCTCGACGGTCACGTCTTGACGGTGCTCCCGGCGGCTCAGGCCTCGGTGGGACTGCGCGACCTCGTGGTGCGGGCCAACCTGGGCGGCGCGCAGTCGGAGGGGACCGCGACGACGAGCGTGAACTTTGGCGAGGTGAGCCGGTTCGTGGAGGTGGCGCTGGTGCTGGACCGCTCCGGCAGCATGGGCGGCCTGCCCATGGAGGTTGCCAAGGAGGCGGCGCGCCTGTTCGTGCGGCTCCTGTCCCCCGGCGACCTGGTGAGCGTGGTGATCTTCGACGACGCCGTGGACCTGCTCTATCCGCTCACCGAACTCGACGCGGAGGGCGGCGCCACCGGCCCGGCGCTCGACGACAACTTCGAACAGGGCACGCAGGCATGGACGTTGACGGGTAGCTGGGCCGCGGAGACCGGCGTGGGCCTGGGACTCACCACCGCCCTCAGCGACAGCCCGGGCGCCACGGCCACCGCGTCGTCGGACACCACGGCCACGCTGACACAGCCGTTGGACACCAGCGCCCTGGGGGAGCCCACGTTGCGCTTCTGGCAGCAGTCCCGGCTTGGCACCGGCGACCAGGCGCAGCTCCAGACCTCCACCGACGGAACCAGCTGGACGACGCTTTGGACCGGCACCGGCGTGGCGGAAGGCCTGGTGGAGCAGGCGCTGCCGGTGAACGCCACCGTCCACGTGCGCTTCCGCCTCATCACCGGCGCCTCACCGGGAGAGGGCTGGTTCGTGGATGCGGTGCGCGTGACCGACGGGGCGGCCCAGACCGTGGTCAACGACATCATCGACGCCATCGACACGATCTACGCGCGGGGTGCCACGTCGGTGGGTGGCGGTCTGCAACAGGGCTACCTCTCCCTGGTCAACAGCAATGCCGGCGGCTTCCAGGCGATCATCCTCATGACCGACGGGCAGGAGAATTCCCCGCCCATGGTTGCCGACGTGCTGCCCACGGTGATCTCCAGCGGCATTCCCGTCTACACCGTGGGTCTGGGCGGCGCCGACAGCCAGCAGCTCCAGCAGATAGCCGAGTACACCGGAGGTACCTACGCATTCACCGACGACCCCAATGAGCTGCTGGACATCTACTACGAGCTTTCCCAGACGCTGGGACGGAGGAGCACCACTTTGCGTGAGCGCGGGGCGGCCACCAGCGCAGAGCCGCAACGCTACGAGTTCGTGGTCGACCCGTCCGTCCAGGATGTGATGGTGGCGTTGAAGTGGAGGACGTTGCTGGAGCCCTTCCAGCTTTCGCTCCTCGCGCCGGACGGCACGCGTTATGACCGGGGCAACGCCCCGACCAGCGGTTTCGAGTACAGCAGTGGCTCCACCTTCATCCGCTACCGCTCCGACGAGATGGCCGTGGGCACGTGGCAGGCGGAAGTCCAATGGACCCCGCACGGGCCGCCGACCATGCCCTTCACGCTGGATGTGTCGGTGATCTCCGACGTGGTGGTCTCCGTCTCATTCTCGCCGCCGCGGGCCACGCAGGGAGAGCCGGTGGTGGTGAATGGGGTGGTGAGCAGCCGAGCTGCGCAGGTGATGGACATCTCCGCCACCGTGCGCGCGCCCAACGGCACCGGCCGCCTGCTGCTGCTGCGTGACGACGGACTGGGCGCGGACCGCGTTGCGGGTGACTCCGTGTACTCGGGCTGGTACCTGAATACCGCCGCGGTGGGGGGACACGAGGTGCAGGTGACGGCGCGCCTGGACAGCTCGGCCGGGCCCGTCAGCCGCGGCGCCACGCAGCGATTGCAGGTGGACCCCGGCGTCGACTCGGATGGCGACAACGTGCCCGACCGCTGGGAACAGCTCCACGGCACGAACCCGCACGGCACCGACAGCACGCTGGACCAGGATGGTGACGGCCTCAGCAGCGAGGATGAATACCTGGCCGGGACCTGGCCGGAGCTGTGGGACAGCGACGGAGACACGATTGCGGACGGCCGTGAGCTGTTGAGCGTGGCGCAGGGCGGGACCAATACCGACCCCACCAGCGTGGACACCGACATGGGCGGCGTTGCCGACGAGATGGAGCTGCTGCTGGGCGGTGACCCGACGTCCATCTTTGACGACGCGGACCTCAGCCCCACGAGCCTGTACGCGGACCCCGCGTCCCTGACCTTCCCGGCGGTGGCGGTGGGCCAGACCGCAAGCCTTCAGCTGCGCTTGCAGAGCCTGTCCATGACACCCCTGACGCCCGCGGTGCTCCTCACCAGCACCACCGACCCCGCGTTCACGCTCACCGACACCGCCCTGCCCCCGGAACTCTTCCACGGGGCGCCCGCGGTGGTGCGCGTGCAGTTCGCGCCCACGACGGAAGGCCAGTTCCAGGGCGCGCTGCGCTTGGAGTCGGGCGACCAGGTGCTGCGCGAGATCCCCATCACCGGCTCCACTCCTGGCGCCGTTCCCGACGCGGGCAGCCCGCCCGACGCCAGCGACGCCGCGGACGCGGCCACGTCGGAAGAGCCGGATGCGGCGGTGGTGCGCCCCGACGCGGGGAGGCCGGATGCGGGCGGGGGCGGTCGCGACGCGGCGGTCACGGCATCCCCGGACGCGGCCACCGGCGGCTCCAGCACGTCCAGCGGTGGGAGCGGCTCCTCCTCGGGTGGCTCCGACCCCGGCGACGACAACACCACGTGCGCGTGCAACACCAGCCGCGACCCCGGCGCTCCCGTCCTGCTGGGTGCGTCGCTCGCCCTGCTCACCACGTGGCGCCGGCGCTGGCGCGCGCGGGGCGGCCGGAGCTGACCGGCCAGCACGATCCGCATTCCCAACCGGGGTGCGGCACAGACATCCGCCGGAAACCATCCGCACCTTGCCGTATCCGGCCGTCACGGGATCATCTCGAGCGCAAATTCACCTGATAATTCATGCCGTTAGAAGTCGGGTCCTCCACCTGACCGATCTTCCTCGCAACCCTTTCGCGGCCTGTGCGACAATGTAGGCCTCTTCCCACACGAGCACACCCATCTGGGGCGCTACGTGGGGGCCTTTTGCGAGGGAATGGGTCATGCGGAACGTCCTGGGAATGATGCTGGTGGGTGCGGCCGTGTCGAGCGGCTGCGTGGTGCAGACGGAAGGCTTTGAGAGCACGCCGGTGGATGAGGTGGCTCCGGGCGGCAAGGACGCGGAGGCCACCAAGCCCGTGGCGTGGGGCTCCTCGGACAGCCCCAGCATCTTTGCCGCCGACCTCACCTACAAGGTCGACGAGCTGCCGCGGGAGGGCCAGGCCGCCTCCCCGCCGTGGGCGGGCAGCTACTGGCCGGTCTACCAGGACGGCATCAACTACAAGTGGGACGGTCCGCAGAGCGAAGCCCCGACGACGAAGTTCGGCAAGGCGTTCAGCGTCACCGGCGTGGAGGACGCGGTGAGCCGCATGCGGGGCATTGCCGGCGCCTCCACCCGCACCGCGTGCACGGAGAACAGCCAGTGCAAGGCGGAGATTGGCGAGGCGTGTGCCAAGCGTGAGGGGCAGACGGAAGGTCGCTGCATTCCCACGTGGTGGGGCGTGTGCCACGCGTGGGGCCCCGCCTCCATCCTGGTGCCCGAGCCGCAGCACCCCGTCACCCACAATGGCGTCACCTTCAAGGTCAATGACATCAAGGCGCTGGTCACGTTGGTGCACGACAGCGTGGAGAACAAGTTCGTCTCCCTGCGCTGTGACCGTGACGACGGACAGGGCAAGATTGAATACGACGAGTACGGCCGCCCCAAGCAGGGCGACTGCATGGACACCAACCCCGCCACGCTGCACCTGCTGCTGGCCAACTACCTTGGCAAGCGACAGCAGTCCTTCGTCATGGACCGGACCTTTGACGACGAGGTCTGGAACCAGCCGCTGCGCAGCTTCCGCGTGACGAAGTGGGCCGAGGTCACCGCCGAGCAAGCCAACGCGCTGGTGGGCGTCACCACCGAGGGCGGCACCACGACGACGAAGGCGGCCACGCTGCAGAAGGACCAGTGGCAGCACCTGGACCCCGTGGCGGTGACGGCGGGCAGCAAGCTGAAGGTCGGCATGACCGGCGACGGCGACCTCTACGTGAAGTTCGGCGCGCAGCCCACGGCGCAGGCCTTTGACTGTCGGCCGTACGAGAACGGCTCGACGGAGACCTGCGAGCTGGACGTGCCTGCGGGCCAGACCCAGGCGTTCATCTCCGTGCACGGCTACACCGAGGCCAACGTCAACCTCACCATCACCTCCGGCGGCACCACGCCCAAGGCGTACAAGTTCAACGCCAACGCCAAGCGCTTCTTCGAGGTCATCACCGATCTCGCGTACATCGGCGAGAGCGCAAGCAACGTGGACGGCCCGCTGACCTCGCAGATTGACCGCTACACGCACACCGACACGCTGCACTACGTGCTGGAGGCGGACCAGGAAGGCAGGCTGCTGGGCGGCGAGTGGCTGGGGGACAGCAAGCGCCAGCACCCCGACTTCCTGTGGCTGCCGGTGCGCGCGCGGCAGCAGTCGGTGGCGGAGGGGAAGATCAAGTACGCCGACGTCATGACGCTCTTGAACGCGTCCATTGCCACCGAGGAGTCCGGCAGCGGCCAGCAGCGCACGGTGCAGGAGCGCGGCACGGTGACCAAGGGCGCGCTGAAGCACTACGGCCCGTTCAACGTGGCGGCGGGCAGCCTGTTCTCCGTCAAGATGACCGGCACCGGTGACGCCGACCTCTACGTGCGCAAGGGCTCCGCGCCCACGCTGACCAGCTACGACTGTCGTCCGTACAAGAGCGGCTCCAATGAGACGTGCAGCCCGCAGGGCCCCGGCCAGTTCTACGTGGCGGTGCACGGCTACGCGCAGAGCAGCGACTACACGCTGGACATCACCTACCTGGAGCCGGGCGCCGGTGGCGGAGGTGGCACGGTGGTGACGCCGCCGGCCACGCAGCACCTCAACGTCAGCGGCACGGTGGCGCAGGGAGCCTTTGCGTACTTCACGGTGGCGGTGACGGCGGGCAAGGAGATTGTCATCCGGACCACCGCGCCCAACGACGTGGACCTCTACCTGCAGATGGACGCCCAGCCCACCACCGAGAGCCACGTGGCCCTGGCGTACACCAGCAGCGGCAACGAGGAGCTGCGTGACACGCCCACCGCCAACGGCACGCTGCACATCGGTGTGCACGGCTACGAGGCCTCCAGCTTCACGCTGACGACGTCAGACCCCTGAACCCGTCTCTCATGGAATGACGAAGGGCCCCCGCCCCGGTGGATGGTGCGGGGGCCTTTCGTTTCTACGCGCCGGCGCGGGAGAGGCGGTCGCGGACGGCGTCCCAGTCGGGGCCGGCGGGTGGCTCCTCGACGACAACCGTGGCGCAACCCGCGTCCTCCAGCTGGTGCAATGCGCCGTAGAGGGCGGCTTGGGCGGCCACGGGGTCCAGCGGGAGGTGCACGACCGTGGGCGCGGAGGATTGCAGCGTGAAGGACAACGTGCCGACGGGCTGCGCCGCGGTGGCCAGCGCGGAACGCCAGCCACCGACGTCGCCGTGGGGCACCAGGATGACGTGCGCTTTCGGGGCGTAGTGCTTGCGCACCTGGCCGGGTGAGGCGCGCGCTTCTCCGTCGACGACTTCCGCGGCGGTGATGAAGGTGACCTGCGGCGCGGCGGCGCGCAGCGCGTCCAGCGTGATCCCCCCCGGGCGCAGCACGCGCGGCGGTGACGACGTCAAATCCACCACCGTGCTCTCCACGCCCACGTTGGCGGGCCCGCCGTCCAGCAGGATGTCCACCGCTTCCCCCAGGCCCTTCTCGACGTGGTCCGCGGTGGTGGGCGAGATGGCCATGAAGCGGTTGGCGCTGGGCGCGGCCACCGGCTCGTCCAGGAGGCGGATCAGCTCCCGCGCCACCGGATGCGCCGGCGCACGCACCGCCACCGACGGAAGACCGGCGCTCACGTTGGGCGGGACGCGGTCCTGTCGCGGAAGCACCAGCGTCAGCGGACCCGGCCAGAACGCGCGCGCCAGCGTCTCGGCAAGCGGGGGCCACGACGAGACCACGTCGCGCTGGGCCATGTGGGCGTCCAGCACGTGGGCAATCAGCGGGTTCCACCCCGGGCGCCCCTTGGCCGCGTAGATGCGCTGCACCGCAGCCTGGTCCAGGGCGCGAGCGCCAAGGCCGTAGACGGTCTCCGTGGGGAAGGCCACCAGGCCACCACGTCGGAGGACCTGGGCCGCCTGCTGGAGCACACGCGGGTCGGGGTTTGTGGGATCCACCACCAGCCGCTGCATGAGCAGGTTTGTAGGGTGGTCGGGCGCCGGTGGCCAGGACGTGGCGGCACGGGGCAGTCTTGGCCGCCAACGCAACGGAGCGATCATGAAGGTGCACCAGGAGACCGTGGAGGTCCGGACCCGCGCCGGCGCGCTCACCAACGTCACCGACGTGGTGGCCGCCGTGGTGGCACGCAGCAGCGTGGTTACCGGGCTGTGCACCGTGTTCATCCAGCACACCTCCGCCAGCCTGGTCATCCAGGAGAACGCCGACCCGGCCGTCCTGCGCGACCTCTCCGCCTGGATGCAGGATCTGGCGCCCGAGTCCCGGCGATGGGAGCATGACGCTGAAGGACCCGATGACATGCCCGCGCACGCCCGCAGCGCCATCACCCGCACCTCCGAGACCATCCCCGTCACCCGCGGCCAGCTGGCCCTGGGGACGTGGCAGGGGCTGTATGTCTGGGAGCACCGCGGGAGGTCGCACGCGCGCCGGCTGGTGGTGCACATCAGTGGCGTGGGCTGAGGAGGGGAAGTCGTGATCCCAAGCGCGAAGGACCTGCAGGACATCTCCCGCCTCAAGGAGGGCAACCTCGTCGACCAGCCGTTCCCGGTGCTGCTCTACGCGTTCTCCGTGCACGAGCGCTCCCTGGTCCTGGAGATCACACGCAACCAGCTGCAGAAGCACATCATCTTCGAGGACGGGATCCCCGTGGATTGCCGTTCCAACCTGCTGCACGAGACGCTGGGGAAGTTTCTCGTCGAGCGCGGGAAGCTGGGAGAGGAGGATTACCAGCGCTGCCTCTCCGAGAGCGTGGCCGGCGGCGTGCAGCTGGGTGACGTGCTGCTGAAGTACGGGCTCATCAACGCGTTCGACCTGTTCAAGATGTTGCAGCAGAACCTGGCGCACAAGCTGCTCGACGGGTTCACGTGGAAGACGGGTCAGTTCAAGGTCCACACCGACGTGCCCGCCGTGGAGTCACCGCTGAAGGTGCGGGTGCCGCAGCTCGTGCTGGCGGGAGTCACCGGATTCGCGCCGCAGGAACAGGTGGATGCGGACATTGGCGCGCTCGTCGGGAGGAACCTGGGGGTGCACCCTGCCCCGCCCATCAGCGTCAGCAGCCTGAAGCTGTCCGCCAAGCAGACGCGCGTCATGACGCTGCTCAAGAAGCGGCCGCGTATCGACGAGCTGATGGTCGAGGCGAACCTGCCGCCCGACGAGCTCACGCGCTTCATCTACGCGCTCGCCCTCATGGGCGTGGTGCTCCCGGCGGACCAGATTCCCGCCGACGCCGCCCCCGCGAAGACCACCACGAAGACGATCCCGGTGGTGGAAGCGCCCGTGGTGGCGACGGAACCCGCACCCGCGCCGGCGGCCGCTGCGCCTGCGCCCGCGGCGCCGCCACCTCCGCCCGTCGATGTGGAGAAGACGCGCAACGAGGTCACCGCGGCGTACCTCAACTACCGCAAGCAGGATGCCTTTGACCTGCTGGGCCTCAAGCTCGACGCCACGCCTTCTGCCATCCGCGACAAGTTCCTGGCGTTCTCCCAGAAATACGCGCCGTGGACGTTCCAGCACCCGGACCTGCAGCCGCTGGCGGAACGGGCGCAGGACCTGTTCCTTGCCGGGGCCCGCGCGTACGCGCTGCTGCAGGACGCGGAGCAGCGCAATTCACTCATCCACCGGAAGATGAACCCGGTGCAGGAGAGCCGCGGGAATCCGGACAAGTACTTTGCAATCAAGACGAACCTCCTCGACGCCACCGGGCAGTTCAAGGAAGGCGTGGCAAGGATGAACGCGGGGAAGTTCGCGGAGGCGATCCCGTTCCTCGAGTTTGCTTCCGATTGTGATCCGCAGAAGGGGCTCTACCGCGCGGAGCTGACGTGGAGCCGGTACCGCGCGACGCCGAAGTTGGCGGCCCAGTGCCTCAAGGACCTGCAAGAGGCGATGCGCATGGACCCGGAGTGCGGGTTGGCCGTGTATTACGCGGGGGAGATTTCGCGCGCGTTGAGTGACCACGCGGGCGCGGATGCGCTGCTGAGGAAGGCGTGCAAGATGCTGCCGAATGATCGTCGGCCGACGGAGGCCCTCAAGCAGCTCATCCTGGAGACGCAGCGGAAGTAGTGCGGGGGCCATGCCGTCGGTTGGCCGGTCAAACCGCAGCAACCTGCGGCCACCACTCGAAGTCGGTCAGTGGCGGAAGTGGCGCACGCCGGTGACGACCATGGCCATGTTCGCCTCGTCGGCGGCGGCGATGGATTCCTTGTCACGGATGGAGCCACCGGGGTGGATGACCGCGGTGATGCCGGCTTTGGCCGCCACCTGAACGGAGTCCGGGAACGGGAAGAATGCGTCCGACGCCATGGCGGCACCCTTGGACTTCTCGCCCGCCCGCTCCGACGCAATGCGCACGCAGTCCACACGATTCGGCTGACCGCCACCAATGCCCACCGTGGCTTCACCCTGCGCGAACACAATCGCGTTGCTCTTCACGTGCGCGCACACCTTCCACGCAAACTTCAACGCCGTCCACTCCGCCGCCGTGGGCTCACGCTTGCTCACCACCTTCCACTGCGCATCCGACGGGTCACCAAAGTCCACGTCCTGCTTCAGCAGACCGCGCGTCACCGAACGCAGCTCGTGGCGCGGCTCCACCGACGTGTCCGGCATCTCCAGCAGGCGACACTGCTTGCGCTTGGCCAGCAACGCCTTGGCGTCGTCGGTGAAACCGGGCGCGGCGATGCACTCCACGAAGAGATCACCCAGCGTCTCCGCCGTCTTCGCGTCGAAGGGCTTGTTGCTCGCAATGACACCGCCGAACGCGGAGATGGGATCCGAGGCCAACGCGGCCTTGAATGCCGTCGTGAGATCGTCGCCGCTGGCCACGCCGCACGGAGAGAGATGCTTCACGATGGCGACGCTGGGCCGCTCAAACGAAACCGCGGCGCGCCACGCAGCGTCGAGGTCCAGCAGGTTGTTGTAGGAGAGCTCCTTGCCCTGCAGGATACGACCACCCAGCGGACCACCGCCCGGCTGCAAGGAGTAGAGCGTGGCGGCCTGGTGCGGATTCTCGCCGTAACGGAGCTTCTGCACCGTGTACGCCTGCACGTGATGACCGCCCTCCGGGTTGAGGTAGCCGGCGATGGTGGCGTCGTAGTGCGCGGTGGAGGCAAAGCCCTTGATGGCCAGGCGCTTGCGCGTTTCCGACGACACCGCACCCGTCCGCAGCTCGCTGAGCACCGCATTGTAGTCGCGCGGGTCGCAGACCAGCGTCACGCGCTCGTGGTTCTTGGCGGCAGCGCGAATGAGCGTCACTCCGCCGATGTCGATGTTCTCGATGACCTCTTCCATCGTCACGTTGGGCTTCGCGATGGTCTGCTCGAACGGATAGAGGGTGACCGCCACGAGGTCGATGTAGCCATAACCCTGCTTCTTGAGGTCGCCCTCGTCGGCGGGAGTGGGACGGGCCAGCAAGCCGCCGTGGATGGCCGGGTGCAGCGTCTTCACCCGCCCGCCCAGCATCTCCGGCGAGCCCGTGTAGTCGGACACCTCCTTCACCGGCAGCCCGCTCTGCGTCAGCAGCTTGGCCGTCCCACCCGACGCAATCAGCGTCCACCCCAGCTCATGCAGCCCGCGCGCAAACTCCACCACGCCTGTCTTGTCGTGCACCGAAAGAATGGCCCGCTTCATGGCTTTCTCCGTCGAGGAATGAGGTTGGTTGCAGAGCTGCTTCAGTGCATCCACCAGCAACACGTGCTCGGCGGCGTGCATGCGCGCTTCCAGCACGTCCAACGTATCGGTGGTGTGGATGGGCACGTTGACCTGCGCCAGCACCGGGCCCAGGTCCACGCGCTCGTCGGGGACAAGGTGGACCATGACGCCGGTGTGCGTGACCTCGCCGCGCTTGAATGCGTCGAAGGCGCGCTCAATCGCATGCGTGCCCGCGAACGCACCGGGCAGCGCGGGATGCAGGTTGATGACGCGATTGGGAAACCGACCGAGGAACGGCATGCCCAGGATGCGCATCCATCCCGCCAGCACCACGTAGTCGGGGGCGTATTCCTCGACGAGACTCGCCAGCTCCGCGTCGTACGCGCTGCGATCCTGCTGCGGGTCCTTCTTCCTGCTGACCGCGGGAACCCCAGCCCGACGAGCACGCTCAAGCCCGAACGCATCCGGCTTGTTGGACACCACCGCGCACACCTGCGCGTTCAACGCCCCCGACGCGCACGCGTCCAGGATGGCCTGCAGGTTGCTGCCATTCCCGGACACCAGCACGACCAGACGCTTCGTGCTCATCCAATGGCCTTCTCGAAACCCGTCTTGGCCGCACCAGCGGGAACATCAATGGGATACTTCCCCGTGAAGCACGCGTTGCAGTAGCCGCTGCTCCGACCAATGGCGCGCATCATTCCCTCGACGGAAAGGAAGCGCAGGCTGTCGCAGCCGATGTGCGCGCGCATCTGCTCGAGCGAGAGGCGGTGCGCGAGCAGCTCGTCGTAGGTGCCCATGTCCACGCCCATGTAACAGGGGTGCGCAATGGGCGGGCAGGTGATGCGGAGGTGAACCTCGGTGGCGCCAGCGTCGCGGAGCAGCTTCACCAGCGGACCGGAGGTGTTGCCGCGCACGATGCTGTCGTCGATGAGGACGGTGCGCTTGCCGCGCAGGTTGGCTTCCAGTGCGTTGAACTTCATGGCCACGCCCTGCTTGCGCAGCGAGTCCGTGGGCTCGATGAAGGTGCGACCAATGTAGCGGTTCTTGATGAGCCCGTCGTTGTACGGGATGCCGGAAGCGCGCGCGTAGCCCACCGCGGCGGGAACCGAGCTGTCCGGCACCGGCACCACGACGTCAGCAGGCACTCCCGCTTCCCGCGCGAGCTCCTCGCCCAGACGCTGGCGGACCTGGTGGATGGAGAGTCCGTCGAGCTCGCTGTCCGGGCGCGAGAAGTAGATGTGCTCGAACGTGCAGAGCGCGGTCTGCGGCATGGCCGGCATGGCCTGGTGGCTCTTCAGATCCTTCCCACGAATGTGCACGATCTCGCCGGGCGCCACCTCACGGATGGACTCACAGCCCAGCGTGCGCAGCGCACACGTTTCCGACGCCACGGCGTGCCCGCCCCCCGACAGCCGACCCACGCAGAGCGGGCGGAAGCCCCACGGGTCGCGCACGGCGTAGACGGAGTCGCGCGCCAGGATCACCAGGCTGTACGCACCGCGCCAACGCGCCATGGCGCTCTGGATGCGCTCCTCCCAGGTGTGCCCGGCGGCGCCCGCGAGCATCATGGTCATGACCTCGCTGTCCGACGACGACGAGAGCCCCACGCCGCGCTCCAGCACCTCCCGCCGTAGCTGCCCCGCGTTCACCAGGTTGCCGTTGTGCGCCACGCCCAGCGAGCCCCACTGCGTCTCGATGAGGAACGGCTGCGCGTTGCGCACCGACGAGGAACCGGTGGTGGAATACCGCGTGTGCCCGATGGCGACGTGTCCGTGCAGGTTCTTGAGGTCCTGCGGGTGGAACACGTGGGTGACCAGGCCCACGTCCTTGTGCAGGCGCGCGGTGGACCCGTCGGAAACGGCAATGCCCGCCGCCTCCTGCCCGCGGTGCTGCAGCGCGAACAGGCCGAAGAACGCCATGCGCGCGGCGTCCTCGTCGGGAGCGGAGATGGCGATGATGCCGCACTCCTCGTGCGGACGGTCGTCGGTGGAGAGGATGGGCAGCGCGCTCATGACATCACTCCCGCACGTCGGAGGTTCTGCTCCAGCCGCGGCCCAACCGGGCGCGACGCCGGGATGAACGTGCGACCCGTCAGCTTCTCGAAAATCGTGATGTAACGCTCGGCGACGGAGATCCACAGGTCGTCGGGCATCACGGGCGGCTCTCCGTCGCCACGGTAGCCCTTGGCTGCGTAGGCCAGGCGGATGAACTCCTTGTCGAAGTTGTCCGGCTCCTCGCCCGCCGCCACGCGCGCCTCGTACGTGTCCGCCTTCCAGAACCGCGAGCTGTCCGGCGTGTGGACCTCGTCGATGAGCAGGATGGTCCCGTCGGGGGCGCGGCCCAGCTCGTACTTGGTGTCGACGAGGACCAGCCCCGCCTTCCGCGCCAGCTCCTGACCGCGCTTGAACACCGCAATGGCGGCGGACTGCACCGCGTCCCACGTGCGCGTGTCGAGGAGACCACGCTGGACCACCTCCGCGCAGGTCACCGGCTCGTCGTGGGCGCCGTCCTGGGCCTTGGTGGTGGGCGTGATGATGGGCTGCGGGAGCGCCTGGTTCTTCTTGAGCCCGTCGGGGAACGTGTAGCCGTAGATGTTGCGCTCACCCTTGGCGTAGCGCGTCCACAGCGACGTCGACGTCACACCGCTGATGAAGCCGCGCACCACCACTTCCACCGGGAACGCCTGCGCCTCGCGCGCAATGAGCGCGTTGGGATCCGGGACGCTGACGACGTGGTTGGGGATGATGTCGCGCGTCTGCTCGAACCACCACGCGCTGAGCTCGTTGAGCACCTGGCCCTTGTACGGGACGCAGCCGAGGATGCGATCAAACGCGCTGAGCCGCTCGGTGGTGATGAGGAGGCGGCGCCCGTCGGGGAGCGGGTACCAGTCGCGCACCTTGCCAGTCTTCTTGCCGGGCAACGGGAGCTGCGTCCCGTCAAAGGGCGCCTTGAACGCGTCGACGATGAGCTGCCGGTCCACCTTCATCACCTCCGTCACATCGCCGCGGCGTGGCGCACGCCGGCTTCCAACAGCTTGAGCCCCAGCTTGCCGCGCTCACCCCGCGTCCAGCGCGGATGCTGGAACGGCTGGATGTGATCCTCCGGGTGCGGCATCAGCCCGAGCACGTTCCCCTGCGGATTGCACACGCCCGCGACGTCACCCGGCGAGCCATTGGGATTGTCGGGGTAGCCGTTGCCCACGTAGGTGAGCGCCACCTGGTCGCGCTGCTTGAGCTGGGAGAGCGCGCTGTCCGACGCCACGAGGAACCGGCCCTCACCGTGCGCGACGGGGCAGTAGATCTCGTCGGTGAGGTCGCGCGTCCAGAGGCAGACGCGGGAGACCGGGCGCAGCGTCACCCAGCGACACTCGAAGTGGCCCGACGCGTTGAAGGTCAGCGTGGCCTCGGCTCCGTCGAGCGCGGGGAGCAGGCCGGACTTCACCAGCGCCTGGAAACCGTTGCAGATGCCGATGACGGGACGGCCGCTCTGCACGAACGCCTTCACCTCGTCGACGAAGTAGCTCTGCAGGTCCAGCGCGAACAGCTTCCCCGCGCCCAGCGCATCCGCGTAGCTGAACCCGCCGGGCACAACGAGGATCTGGTAGTCCTGCCACTTCCGACGACGTTCACGCAGCTCCTGGAGCGGAACAATCTCCGGCTCCGCGCCGGCGAGCTGGAAGGCCGCGGCTGCGTCGTGGTCCCGGTTGGTGCCGGTGGCGTGGAGGATGAGGACACGGGGCGCCATGACGGGATTCCTCACGGAAGGGTGTTCCACGCAGCCACCAGCTCCTGGACCGGCAGCGCGCAAAGGGTTTCGGTGCGGTTCTTGATGCTTAGCGCCGGCGTGGCGACGACGGAGCCGAGCCGCGTGTAACGACGTGGACCAAGCGCCGCAAGGTGGGACTCGAACGCGGCGGTGTCCTTGCTGCGCACCTCGACGAGGAAGCGCGCATTGGACTCGCTGAACAGCGCGGTCACCACGTCGTCGACGTCCAGCGTGAGCTCCAGCCCCAGTCGACCGGCGATGGCCATCTCCGCCGCCGCCACGGCGAGACCACCCTCGCTGAGGTCGTGGCACGCCCGCACCACACCGGCGCGGATGGCGACGTGCAGGGCCTTGAACAACGCGGGCGCGAACTCCACCTGGTCGGGCACCACGCCGCCGATGTCGCGTCCGAGCACGAGACCCAGGTGGGAACCGCCGAGCTCCGCGCGCGTCTCCCCCAGGAGATACACGACGTTGCCGGCTTCCTTGAGATCCATGGTGACGGCCTGGGTGACGTCGTCGATGACCCCCATGGCGCTGATGAGGAGCGTGGGCGGGATGGCATGACGCTGTCCGTCGGCGCCCAGGTACTCGTTGTTGAGCGAGTCCTTGCCGCTGATGAACGGCGTTCCGAAGTGCAGCGCCGCATCCCGACAACCCCGCGCCGCCTCGACGAGCGCGCCAAGTGTCTGCGGCCGCAGCGGGTCGCCCCAGCAGAAGTTGTCCAGGATGGCGACGCGCGTGGGATCCGCACCCACCGCCACAGCGTTGCGCAGCGCCTCGTCGACGACACTGAGCGCCATCCGGTACGCGTCGCGCTTGCCGAACTGGGGATTGACGCCGTTGGAGAGCACGATGCCGCGCAGCCCCTTGGTGCCCATGGGCTTCAGCACGCACGCGTCGGAGGGGCCGTCATTGACCGCGCCGGTCAGCGGCTTCACGACGGTACCGCCCTGCACCTCGTGGTCATAGATGCGGATGACGGGCGCCTTGGACGCGATGTTGGGATGCGCCAGCAACTTCAGCGTGGTGCGCCCCACGTCGTCAACGCGCGGCGCGGGAGCGGCCGAACGCACCGGCGTCACGATCTCCGCCTTCAGATGACGACGAGGAATGCCGTCATGCATGAAGTCCGTGGGCAGATCCAGGACGGGGCGGCCCTGGTAGCGCACCACCAGCTTTCCGTCGCCGGTGAACGCGCCGATGTCGGTGAGCTCGACGTCATACAGGTCACACAGCGCCTGCAGCGGGGCCACGTCCGGCACCGCGAGCACCATGCGCTCCTGCGCCTCACTGAGCCAGATCTCCCAGGGCGCCAGGCCGGGATACTTCAGCCGCACCTTGAAGAGCTCGACGTCGGCGCCTACTCCGGCGGCCATCTCCCCGACGGCGGAGGACAAACCACCGGCGCCGCAGTCCGTGATGGCGTGGTAGAGCTTGCGGTCCCGCGCACGCGTGCAGACCTCGATGAGCCCCTTCTCGACGATGGGATCACCGATCTGCACCGACGCGCCGGCCACCTCACCCGTCTGCGCGTCCATGGTCATCGACGAGAACGTGGCGCCGCGGAGTCCGTCGCGCCCGGTGCGTCCGCCGAGGACGATCACGCGGTCGCCCTTCTGGGGCTGACGCGGGTGACTGCCCTTGGGCGCAATGCCCACGCAGCCGCAATAGACGAGTGGGTTGGAGGTGTAGCCCTCGTCGTACAGGATGGCGCCGTTGACGGTGGGAATACCGATCTTGTTGCCGTAGTCCTGCACGCCCGCGACGACGCCGGACTGGATGCGTCGCGGGTGCAGCACGCCCTCGGGCAGGCCCTGCGGCGGCGTCTCCTGCGGGCCGAAGCACAACACGTCGGTGGCGGCGATGGGCTTGGCGGAGACACCGAGCACGTCGCGGATCACGCCGCCCACGCCGGTGTTGGCGCCACCAAAGGGCTCAATGGCCGAGGGATGGTTGTGCGTCTCCACCTTGAAGGAGACCTCGTTCTCGTCGTCAAAGTCGATGATGCCGGCGTTGTCGACGAAGGCGGAGCGCACCCACGGCGCGGCGATCTTCTCGGTGGGCGCGCGGATGAACGTGCGGAGCAGGCCATCCACTTCCGACGACGCACCGTCGGGACCGGTCACGCTGATGCGTGCGCGGAAGGTCTTGTGCACGCAGTGCTCGCTCCAGGTCTGCGCGATCGTTTCCAGCTCCACGTCGGTGGGGTCGCGTCCCACGCTGCGATAGAAGCCCTGGATCGCCTTCATCTCCGCGAGGTCCAACGCGGCACGACGCTGCTTGCTGAGGGCCAGCAGTCCGTCGTCACTCAGCTCCCGCACCGGGATGGTCTCCACCTTCCCCGAAGCCTCGGCGGGATGCGGGAACACGGGGTCGATCTCACCGAACGACCACCGCTGGATGACCGGGTTGGCAAGGAGCGCGCGGGTCAGGCGCTGGAGCTGCTTCTCGTCGATGGCGCCGCGCAGGACGAAGCGCTGTCCCGTCGACGCGGCGGTCACGCTGGCAATGCCCAGCATGCGCGAGCTGCGGATGATCTGCTCCGCCACGGGGTCGGTGACGCCGGGGCGCAACGCGGTTTCCACGAGGTGGACCCCCGCTCCCGACGCAGCCGCCTTGCCCATGCGCCACTCCGCACGCTGCGCCACGGGATCACTGAGCAGCTCGCGCGCCAGGCGTTGCTGGTCCTGCGACGTGAGCGCTCCCTCGAGGAAGTAGAGATCCGCGCATTCCACCTGCGTGATCCCGGTGAAGCCCAGGGCATGTGCGCTGGAGAGCAGCCCGTGGGCGCGCGGGTCCTCGGCGCGGTGGAACGTGACGACGAGACAGTGAACCGGCGACGTGGGAGCGACCATGAGGGCTGGGCACCTAACCTATGCCATGAACGGGAACAAGACCCCGCGCGTGGGCACGCGAGATAGCCAGCCGACATCGACGTTGCACCTGCTCACGGCAAGGTCTGCGCACGTCGAGAAACCGTTGGGAGGTCAACCGCTTGGGGCCTGCGGCGCGGACCGGATGCGCGCGACCAGCGCCGGGAGATCCGCCACCGCTTCCCGTTCACATGCGCGGATCAGGCCCTCCAGGATCCGTCGCACCAGGCCCGGCCCCTCGTAGACAAGACCCGTGTACACCTGCACCACCGACGCGCCTGCCCGCAGCTTCTCGAGCGCATCCTCCGCGCTGGCGATCCCGCCCACGCCGATGATCGGCAACCGCCCCTGCGTCCGCTCATACACGCGCCGGATCACCGCCGTGGAGCGCGCTCGCAGCGGTGCGCCGCTCAGACCGCCGGCCACGTCGTCAAACCCGGTGACACCCGCGCGGGAGAGCGTGGTGTTGGTGGCAATGACGCCGTCAACCCCGTGGGCGAGCAGTGTCTCCAGCAGGTGATCGAGGTCCGCGTCTTCCATGTCCGGCGAGATCTTGATGAACAGCGGCTTCTTCGGCGTCAGCGACTTCACCGCCGTCGTCACCGATTGCACCAACCCCTCGACAAACGCGCGCGTCTGCAGCTGCCGCAGCCCGGGCGTGTTGGGACTGCTCACGTTGACGACGAGGTAATCCGCCTGCGGATGCACCTTCTGCAACAGCCCGCTGTACTCCTCCGCGGCGTGCTCCAGCGGCGTGTCCTTGTTCTTCCCCACGTTGATGCCCACCGGTACGCCGGGGACCTTCTGCACGTGCATCACGTCGGCGCCGCCGTTGGGAAAGCCCATGGCGTTGATCACTGCGCGCGCTTCCGGGATGCGGTGCACACGCGGCCGCGGATTGCCGGGCTGCCCCACGCGCGTGACCGTCCCCACCTCGACGTGACCGAAGCCCAACGCAGCCAACGCGGGAACCGCCACGCCGTTCTTGTCGTAGCCCGCGGCAAGGCCCACCGGGTTGCGCATCTCCAGGCCCGCCACGCTCACGCGCAACCGCGGATCCTCGACGACATACATGGCCCGCATGGCGGCCAACGCCGCGGCGGAATGGCCGACTCGCTGCAGGGCGGCCACGGTGCGCTCATGCGCGCGCTCCGGGTCCATCCGGAACAGCAGGGGCTTGATCAGCGGGTACATCAGCCAGCGGCGAGGAAGTCCATGACCTCGCGGTATTGCTCGACGGTGATGGCGTTGGTCTGACGGAGGTCCTCGAGGATCTCGCGCAGTGTGATGACGGCGTGCATGCGGTAACCGGCCTTGGCCAGCATCTCGGTGGCGCCCTGCCCTCGCTCGATCAGCACCACAATGTCCTTCACGACGAGGTCCTGCTCCTCCAGCTTCTTGATCGCTTCGATCTTGGTGTCGCCCGTCGTGGCCAGGTCGTCGATCATGACTGCGGTTTCACCTGGCTTGAACACGCCCTCGATGGCGGCCTTGGTCCCGTACTCCTTCACCTCGCGACGGGGATAGATGACCGGCAGCCCCGTCTCGAGACCAATCGCGGTGGCGATGGGCAGCGCGGCGTAGGGAATGCCGGCGACGCGATCAAACTTCAGCGTGGCCAGGATGCCCGCGTACGCCTGCGCCGCCCGACGCAGCACGACGGGGAAGCTCACGAGCTGTCGCAGGTCCATGTAGATGGGCGAGCTCTTCCCCGACTTCAGCGTGAACTTTCCGAAGCGCACACAACCCGCCTGCGCCAGCGCCTGCGCGAGACCGGGGTGCTTGGCCCTCGTCGTCACACCGCGCTTCTCGGCGGCAGCGCGAATGGACTCCTTGAGCTTGCGCGCCTCCGCGCCGGGGTCCTGCGCCCGGGAGATGCCGCGGGACACGTTGATGAGCATGCCCAGCCCGTCGCCACGCAGGCCCGCGCGCACCGACGCCTCCAGGTCACCGCCCTGTGCTCCCACGCCGGGAACCAGCAGCCACAGGTCGGGCGCCGCGGCTCGCACGCGCGCCAGCGCATCCGGATCCGTCGCGCCCGCGACGAGGCCCACGTTCCCGTTGCGGTTCCACTGCTGCGCCTTCCCCGCCACCACCTCGAACAGCGCCTGCCCACCGACGGTGAGCCCTTGCAGCTCCTCCGCGCCCGGGTTCGACGTGCGACACAGCAGGAACACGCCGCGGTCCGAACGCTTGAGCAGCGGTGAAAGCGCTTCCCCGCCGAGATACGGGCTCGCGGTGATGGCGTGAGCGCCCAGCTCGTCGAAGCACGCGCGCGCGTAGGCGTCGTTGGTGTCGCCGATATCACCGCGTTTGACGTCGAGAATGACGGGAATGCCCTGGGGAACGTGCGCAATCACCTCCTTGAGCGCCGCCCATCCCTTCGCGCCGTGCGCCTCGAAGAACGCACTGTTCGGCTTGAACGCGCAGGCATGCTCCGCCGTGGCGTCGATGATGCGGAAGCAGGCGTCGCGGATGCCATCCACGTTTTCCGTCGCGGGATCCAGTCCCACACACAGCAGCGACGACGTCTTGCGTGCCCGCTCCTCCAGCAGACCAAAGAAGCTCATGCTTTCCCCAACACCATGGCCAGCAGCGCCATGCGGACGTAGAGGCCGTAGTTCATCTGGCGGAAGTACGCAGCGCGCGGGTCGTTATCCACTTCCATGGAGATTTCCCCCACGCGCGGCAACGGGTGCATCAACACCATCCGCGGCTTGGCCCGCAGCATGGTCTCCGACGTGATCGAGTACGAACCCTGCACGGACTCGTACTCCTTCATGTCCGTGAAGTGCTCCTTCTGGACGCGCGTCACGTAGAGCACGTCGGTCTCCGCCAGCACCGGGTCCAGCGAGTTGAACTCCCGCTGCGGCACGCCCTTCGCCTTCAGCTCCTCGACGATGGACGGCGGCATCTTCAGGATTTCCGGTGAGACGTAGTTGAGCTTCACGTCGTAGAGGGAGAGCAGGCGCGCCAGGGAATGCACGGTGCGGCCGTACTTCAGGTCGCCCAGCATGGTCACCGTGAGCCCGTCGACGCGGCCGAGCTCCTCGCGAATGGTGAACAGGTCCAGCAATGCCTGCGTTGGGTGCTCGCCCACGCCGTCGCCTGCGTTGATGATGGGCTTCTTGACGTACCGTGCCGCCGTGGCCGCCGCGCCGGTCTCGGAGTGTCGCAGGACGATGACGTCGGCGTAGGCTTCCAGCGTGCGCACCGTGTCCGGGAGCGACTCTCCCTTGGCCACCGACGAGAACTGCACGCCGCTGATGGGAATGGCCGAGCCGCCCAGGCGCTCAATCGCCGCGATGAATGACGACGACGTTCGTGTCGACGGCGCGTAGAACAGACACGCCAGGACCTTGCCCTTGAGCAGATCAAACGTGCCCACCAGCTCCACCATGGTGCGCATCTGCTCGGCCACGGCACAGATGTCCTGAAGGTCGGAGCGTGTGAACTGGGAGATGGACAGGATGTGCTGGTTGTGGAACCGCGAGCCGCCTGGCGACGACGCCATCGGCGCGGTGAACCGCGTGGAGCGCTGGAGCTGCTCCGTGGGCTGCGCCGGGATGCCCTCACGGATCAGGTCCAGCCCGCTGCCTGGCGGCGCCAGCACTTTTCCGTCGTGGAAGGCGGTCTTGCCGCGCAGCACCACGCGCGTGATGCGGCCACGCATCTTCCATCCCTCGAAAGGCGTCCACTTGGCGCGCGTGAACATGTCCTTGCCACGCGCCTCCCACTCCGAGTCCGGATCCACCTCCACCCACGTCTCCGGCTGCGCGGGGATGTTGAAGATCCGGCGCGGATTGTCGACGCACTTCTGGACCAGGTCCTCCAGCGTCAACACCTTCTCCCGCACCAGCGCCAGGTACAGCGGCAGCGCCGTCTCCAGACCGGGGAATCCGGGCGGCGGCTTCTCGGAGTCCTTCTCCTCGAGCGTGTGCGGCGCGTGGTCCGTGGCGAAACAATCGACGATGTCCAGGTTGTTGCGCAACGCCTGGCGATCCGCCGCCGTGGCCAGAGGCGTGCGCACCGTACCGCGACCACCCATTCCCTTGACGTCGTCAGCGGTCAGGAACAGGTGATGTGGCGCAACCTCGCACGTCACCTTCAGGCCCTTGTTCTTGGCCGCACGGATCAGCTCGATCTCCTCCTTCGTCGCCACGTGACAGATGTGCACCGCGCGACCCGTCAGGTGCGCCACCAGGATCGCCGTCGCCACGTTGCGCCCCTCGGCGTGACACGCCAGCGGACGATCCGCCGGCCAGCGCGCCGCGTGTGCCATCAGCGCCGCCAACCCGTCGATCTTCAATGGACCGAACGTGGTGTCCATGTAGCACTTCAACCCCGCAACCTGCGGTGCCAGTGACGCAGCGTCGTCGACGTTCGACTCGCCGGCGCCGAGGTACAGGCCGTAGTCGCATCGCGCGCGCGCTCGCGCCGCCTGCTGCTTCAGCAACAACGACGCCGCGTCCGTCACGGGTGGCGTCGTGTTGGGCATCTCCAGCACACACGTGAATCCGCCTGCCAACGCGGCCGCGGTGCCGGTGTCCCAGTCCTCCTTGTGGGTGGCGCCGGGATCACGGAGATGAACGTGGGGATCGATCAGTCCAGGGAGTCGGAGGGTGGCCATGGGCGGCGCGCTTGTTACCCGGATCATGTTCCGCGCGACAATGCCTGCTGTGACCACTCCGTTTGTCCGGAAGTCTGTACGTGACGACTTCCACGTCCCCTTGGGTGCTTGACCGTGCAACGTCGGCGCAGCGCAATGCGTGGGTTGGGTTGGGAGGGCGTGTCCGCGGGGAGCGCGGAAGAGCCGGCGGGCGCGGGGGGCCCCCTCCGGCAGGCATGTCAAGTTGTGTTCGAGGTGTATTACACCTTGTTGACACGGGTGCGAAACAGAAGGGGATAACCTCGGATGAGCTCGGTCTCCTCCGCCGTGGCGACGCGCCCATCCGGGAAGGCCTCGAGGACCCTGGGCACCATCCGCCCAATCGCGATGTGCAGCGACTCTCGTCGTTTCTCATCGGGACGCCCGCGTTCCGAGATCGCCGCCGTATAGAGATCCCACAACTGCGGCGTGTTCTGGATCTCCAGGTAGAGGCGGCGCACCACGTCGGGCGGACACTCGTCGTAGAAGGCGGTCCGCAGCAATGAGGCAAGCTCGGCCAGCAACATGGTCCGGGGCTCTCGCGGGTGGCCCAGCCACGACGCCAATGCATCCCCCACGACGTCACCAAACCCGATCCCCAGGTGCTTCGCCTGCCGTTCCGCCGCCTGCACCAGGTGCGTTGGCAGCCGGATGGATTTCAATGTCCTCGAGCCCGCAGCCGCGCGATCCGCGTCAGGGCCGTCCTCGAAGTCTTCATCCCGGTCAGCGTTCATCCCTTCCTCCCGACCTTGCCACGCCTCGCGCGCCACGACGTCACGCCAATACCACCCCAGGGGGCGTCCTCGGTGCCGCTATGGACAACGTCCCTCGAACTGATACACCGCAGCAAGGCTCCTTGACGTGAAGGGTGACTGCATGACGCGCTCGCTGACGTATCGTGATGCCGGTGTCGACGCGGAGGCCGGGGACCGCCTGGTCGACGCCATCTCCGAGGCAGCCAAGCGCACGCACCGTCCCGGCGTCATGGCCGGCGTCGGCGGTTTCGCTTCCCTCTTCCAGCTCATGGCCGCGGGCAAGTTCACCGACCCAGTCCTCGTCAGCGGCACCGACGGCGTGGGTACCAAGCTCAAGGTGGCCTTCATGGCCAACAAGCATGACACCGTGGGCCAGGACCTCGTCGCCATGTGCGTCAATGACGTCCTCACCACCGGCGCCCTGCCCCTCTTCTTCCTCGACTACTTCGCGTGCGGAAAGCTGGAGGTGGGCCAGGCGCAGTCCGTCATCACCGGCATCGCCCGCGCCTGCGAGGAAGCGCAGATTGCCCTGGTGGGCGGGGAGACCGCGGAGATGCCCGGCCTCTACGACGAGGGAGAATACGATCTTGCCGGTTTCGCCGTGGGCGTGGTGGAGCGAAGCCAGCTCATTGATGGCAGCAAGGTCCGCGCCGGCGACGCGCTGGTGGGCATGCTCTCGACGGGAATCCACAGCAACGGCCTCAGCCTGGCACGGAAGATCATCTTCGAGCGCATGGGCCGCTCCGTTCACGACCCCCTGCTGCCCGACGGAACCACCGCCGCCAACGCCCTGCTCACCCCCACCGCGCTCTACACCCGCGCCGTCACGACGCTGTGCAAGGAGCTCGAGGTCCGCGCGCTGAGTCACATCACCGGCTCGGGACTGCCGGGGAATCTCCCGCGCGTTCTGCCCAAGGGACTCGCCCCCATCCTCGATCCCGCCACCTGGCCCACCCCGCCGCTCTTCAAGGTGCTCGCCGACGGTGGCAACGTCTCCCCCGACGAGATGTACCGCACCTTCAACATGGGCCTGGGGATGGTGGCGGTGGTGAGGCAGGAAGACGCCCAGCGCGCCGTCGACGTCCTGGGCACGTTGGGCCAGAAGGCCAGCGTGGTGGGGCGTTTGCAGGACGTGGGTAGCGCCCCGCCCTTCACACGCATCCTCGGCGTCGGCGACCTTCCCTACTGACTCCCGACGACACGAAGCAACGCTTGCTCAACTGGGCAACATCCAGCCGGGCAACTCTTGCATGATCAGGCCGCGCATTGCCTCAGCCTCCCCCGAATGAGGCGGCGCGCGCTTGGTATCCCCGTTGCTTGGGACCGCTCCCGTGACACTGCGGGAGGAAACCCATGTCGTCGTCATTGCCGCCTGGTCCGCGGCACCTGCTTCCCACGTTGCTGCACTGGGCGCATGACCCCTTCGGGTTCCTGCGTCTCACCGCTCAGCGGTATGGCGCTTCATTCACGTTGCCACGCATGGCCGGGATGCGTTGGGTGGTGTTCTCACGACCCGAGCATCTGCGCGAAATCCTCACCGCTCCCGACGACGTGCTGTGCGCTGCCGCCGCGGCGGAATCCGGTCGCTGGCTGTTCGGGAACGGGTCCTTGTTCATGCTCTCCGGCGCTGCCTACCTGGCGGAATACCGACGTGTGCAGGGGTGCATGCGCGGTGCGGTCACCGGGCAGATCAACGACGTCATCCAGCGCGTTGTCGACGAGGAGTCGGCCACGTGGCAACGGGGCGTCCCGATGGCGCTGCTGCCCACGCTCCAACGAATGACCACGCGCGTGGTGGTCCATGCACTCCTGGGCCGATGCCCTGACGACGTCGCCGCGCGCCTGGTTCCCGCGATCATCGACTTCGCGAACTCGCTGGGCGTCACCATGTTCGTGCCGGCGTTGCAGCGGGGCGTCCTGGTGGACCCCGTCCTGCGTCGACGAGCGCGGGTCCACGAGCTGCTGCGCCGGGAGCTCCGGCGACGAGGGGACGCCGTGGATCCTGCGGACATTCTCGACGACCTTCGCGGTGGCGACGAGCAGGCGTTGCTGGAGAACGTGACGTCGCTGCTGGTGGCGGGCCAGGAAACGCTGGGCAAGGCGCTGGCGTGGGCCATGTACCTGGTGCTTGCCCACCCCCACGTCCACCTGCGTCTGAAGGAGGAGCTTCGTGATGCTGCGACGCCTGGTGACGTCGTCGACCTTCCGTACCTGGCGCAGGTATGCCAGGAGGCGCTGCGACGCGCGTCGGTGGTGCCGTTTGTGCCGCGCAGGGCGCTGCGTCCCTTCCGCGTGGGTGATTACGAGATTCCCGTCGGCGACACCGTGGTGGGGTGCCTGTACCTGACCCATCACCTCCCCGACGTCTTCCGCGATCCCGACGGATTCCACCCGGAACGCTTTGGGGATCGCACCTTCGGGCCCTTCGAGTTCCTGCCGTTCGGCGGTGGCGTCCGTCGCTGCGTGGGGTGGCACCTCGCGTTGCACGAGATGAAGGTTCTTCTGGCCTCCCTGTTGCGCGCCGCGGACTACCGACTCGTTGAACGCGCAACACCACGTGCGCGCCTGGGTGGCGTCACGGTGGCGCCCTCCACCGGGACGCGCGTGGAAATCACCGCCATCCATCCTCGACGACGGCCGGCCATCAGGCACTGCCCACATCACCACGGGGGACACCATGCAGCTTGATGCGCTCTGGAGCGGGTGGTTCGGCCCACCTGGCCGACCCTTCCCCGCCCTCCTTCCACCCATCATCAAGATGTACCCGGTGCACCAGCTTCTTCCGTCGTCACCGGCGCCGCACCCGGAGCAGTGGGCGCCAGCGCTCCGCCCCGACACCGCGCGCTACCTCGACGCGTGCCCCGGAGGCCGCCAGCGCACCCGGCAGCTCTACCTCCACGTGCCGTTCTGTCCCGCGTTCTGCCACTTCTGCATGCTCTACAAGACCACGGATCCCAAGGAGCAATCCTCCGACGTCATCGAGCGGTTTGTCCGCGCGCTGTGTCGTGAGATCGAGCTGCAGGGAACCACCGCCACGGCGCGGGCGCGCGAGATCGACTGCATCTACGTCGGCGGCGGGACCCCCAGCATGCTCACCTTGGACCAGGTGGAGCGCATCCTCACCACCGCCGCACGACACCTCCCGCTCCGTCGTGGCCTGGAGGTGACGTTCGAGGGCATGTCCCATCAACTCCGCCACGAGCCCTACCTGCGCGGCCTCCAGGCGCTGGGCGTCACGCGCATCAGCATCGGCGTGCAGACCTTCCACCAGCCGCTGCGCGTACAGCTTGGCCGACTGGACACCGCGGAAGACGTGGCGGCGTGCGCGGAGGCGGTCACGCGCGTGGGCTTCCAGGATCTCAACATGGACTTCCTGATGGGTCTGCCCGGCCAGGATGGGCCGATGCTGCTCTCGGATCTTGCGCGGGCCACGGAGCTGGGTGCCACGTCGCTGGACGTGCTGCACTACGTCGCCACGCCAGGAACGCGTTACTACGAGATGATCCGAGCCGGCGTGCGTGCGGCGCAGGCGGCGGGCGACACGTTGTTGCGCATGCGCGTGGACTCGACAGCGCAGCTGCTTGCCGCGGGCTTCCACCACGTCGCGGGTGACGTGTTTGACCGGAACCCCGCGCGCCTCACCGCGTTCAACCAGACCCACTACGGCGGACAAAGCGGACTGGATGAGATCCTCGCCCTGGGGCCCTCCTCCTACGGCCTCGTCGATGGGACGCTCTACCACCAGGTGGCGTCCCTGCCGGAGTACCTGCGGCTGATCTCCGAGGAGAAACTCCCCATCCGCGCGTGGAAACCACTGGCGGCTCCCCAGGCCCGTCGTCGGGCGTTGGTGTTTGGGCTGCTGCTCTTCCGCGTGCCGCGGCACACGGTGGACAACCTGGCGGGGCGGGCCCTCGTCGACAGTTGGCGGCGTCGTGGACTGATCGAGCCAGGCGGCCCCGGCCACACGCTGACGGGGCTGGGCCGGCTCTGGTTCAACATGATGCAGATGGAGGCGTTGCCCATGACGGAGGGTTGGTCCGCGCTGGACATGCTGCTGGAGCCCGCCGAGCAGAAACGCGTCCTCTTCCAACCCGGGGTGCAGAAGGGAAACCTCAACGTCGTGCGCGAGCTGGAGACCATGATCGAGGGTCCCATCCCCGCCCTGCGACTGCTGCGCCGTCTGGCATTCCGTGGAGCCACGTCGCTGCGCCGGCCCAGGGGCCTCACCACGCACGCCGGCCCCCGCAACGTGGAGCCCGCCTGACTCCCAACACCGGTCCGGTTGCGCTCACGGCGGCGTCGGACGGCCTTCGCCCGGATGCCCCTGACCAAGGCGGCGGCGGTCACTATAAAGGCTGCCCACGGCACGTCCGCCGTGCTGACGACCCGCAACCATGACCCTGCCCGAACCCTCGCGCTACGGCCTCTCCGACGAGCTGACCGGCCGCATTGACAACCTGCCGCAGGAGCCCGGCGTCTACATCATGAGGGACCGCAAGGGCGCGGTGATCTACGTGGGCAAGGCCGTCAACCTGCGCTCGCGCGTGCGCAGCTACTTCAACCGCAGCGGAGACACGCGGGCCTTTGTCTCCCTGCTCACCGCCGTGCTGGGGGATCTCGAGGTCATCGTCGTCCGGAGCGAGAAGGAGGCGTTGCTGCTGGAGGAAGCGCTCATCAAGCAGCACAAGCCGCCCTACAACGTGGTCCACAAGGACGACAAAAGCTTCATCACCCTCCGGCTCAACCTGCGCCACGACTACCCCCGCATCGAGGTCTTCCGCACCCACCAGCTCGTCCAGGAAGGCGCGCAGCCGGGGTTCCGCTACTTCGGTCCGTACTCGTCGGCGGCGGCGGTGCGGGGAACGTTGCGGCTGCTCAATCAGCACTTCCAGCTCCGCACCTGCACCGACCACGTCCTGCAGAACCGCTCGCGCCCGTGCCTGGAGTACCAGATCGGTCGCTGCATGGCGCCGTGCGTGTTCGAGATTCCGCAGGAGACCTACCGCCAGCACGTCGACGACGCGGTGCTGTTCCTCTCCGGCAAGCAGGACGCCCTGGTGGACACGTTGCAGCAACGCATGCTGAATGCCTCCGAGGAGCTGCGGTTCGAGGAGGCGGCGCGACTCCGCGACCAGCTGCGGGACATCGAGCGGACCGTGGAGCGCCAGGTGGTGGCCGACCCGGACCGTCCCGACTCCGACGTGGTGGGCCTGGCGCGCAGCGGCAACGCGGTGGCGGTGAGCATCCTCAGCCTGCGTGGCGGCCGCATCGTGGGGAAGGACAACCTGTACTTTGCCGACGCGGAGCTTCCCGACGACGAGCTCATCCTCCAGGTCCTGGACGTGCGCGCCCAGCGGCCCCCCGCCGACCTCCCCGACGAGGTCCTGCTCCCGCTCGAGCTCCCCGAGGGCGAGGCCGAGGCGCGCGCCGACTACTACCGCGAGCTGCGCGGTCGGAAGGTGGAGTTCCACGCGCCCCAACGCGGTGACAAGCGCAAGCTGGTGGAGATTGCCACGCGCAACGCGGAGACCCTGCTGGAGGACCATCTCCGACGTCACGAGACCCGCTCACGCGCGCTGGAACGCCTGCAGCAACGGCTGCGGCTCTCCCGTCGTCCCACGGTGATGGAGTGCTTTGACGTCTCGCTCTTCCAGGGGCACGAGCCGGTGGCCAGCAAGGTGGTCTTTGTCGACGGAGTCCCGGACAAGAGCCGCTACCGCCGCTTTGTCATCAGGAGCGTGCAGGGCACCAACGACTTCGCCATGCTGCACGAGGTGCTGGTGCGTCGTCTCCGTCGTGGACTGGAGGAGGATGACCTCCCGGACCTCATGGTCATCGACGGCGGCAAGGGCCAGCTGGGCGTGGCGCGCGCCGCGTTCCAGGACGTGGGCATCCCCATCAGCGCCACCGAGGCGGAGGCGTTCAGCAACCGCACCCGTGACGACGGGACCCCCCTGTGGCCACGCGGCCGCGAGAGCTGGGTGGAGCTGTGCTCCCTGGCCAAGGCGCGCGCGCTCAAGGCGGATGGTCGACGTGGCTACTTCGGTCGCAAGCAGCTGGTGGACGAGGCCGCGCCTGAGGAGCGCTGGGAGGAAGGCGGCGAGGAGGGCGGCTCCCGGCACAGCCCCGAGCGCGTGTTCCTCCCCGACGTCAAGGACCCCATTGCGCTGCGCACCAACACCGCCGAGCTGCACCTCATGACCCGCCTGCGCGACGAGGCGCACCGCTTTGCCATCACCTTCCACCGCGCCCGCCGGAAGAAGAGCGCGTTCCGCTCCGAGCTCGACGCCATTCCCGGCGTGGGTGAGACGCGCAAGAAGGCCCTGCTGCGTCACTTCGGCTCGCTGACCGCCGTCAAGCAGGCCTCACCCGAGGAGTTGGCCGCGGTCCCCGGCGTCACCCGCGCCACCGCCCAGCGCATCTGGCAGGCGTTCCAGGGAGGAGAAGGTGGGGAAGAATCCTTCACCGGCGTGGGCAGCATGCTGAAGGTCCCACGCTCCGAGGACTGACATCGTCATTGCGTTGTGAGGCCCATCACGTCAGAGTGGGGCCCACCTGAGGTTCGTCGCGCGATGCTTGAAGTCGTGGCCTGCACGGATGTCGGCGTGCATCGCAAGATCAACGAAGATCACTACGTCACGGACGACGTGCACCGCTTCTACGTGGTGTGTGATGGCATGGGTGGTCACGCGGGTGGTGAGGTGGCCAGTCGCCTGGGATGCGACAGCATTGCCAACTTCATCCGCGCCACGCGCCAGGGCACCAACCTCCCGCTGCCCTACCCGTGGGACCCCAATCTGCTGCCGGAGAGCAACCGTCTCTCCATGGCCATCCGCGTGGCCAACTACACCATCTACGACGCCGCGGCGCGCAACAGCGGCCTGCAGGGCATGGGCACCACGGTGGCCGCGCTGCTCTTCCACGACGGGCTGGCGCACGTGGCGCACGTGGGAGACAGCCGCGTCTACCGCTTCCGCGCGGACAAGCTGGAGCCCCTCACGCGCGATCACAGCGAGGTCAACGAGCTCATTGACGCCGGTCGCCTCTCACCGGAGCAGGCGCGCTTCCACCCGGAGAAGAACATCATCACCAGGGCGCTGGGCATTGAGATGGACGTGCTGCCCACGGTGCGCGTGGACCGCGTGAAGGATGATGACCTCTACCTGCTGTGCAGCGACGGCGTCACCGACTTTGTCAGCGAGCGCAAGCTCACCGAGCTCATCCGCGCCGCGCTGGCGCCGAGCGAGCACCGCGGCTCACGCATCAACTGGCTGGCCAACGAGGTGGTGAAGATGGCCAACCGCGTGGCGGGCAAGGACAACATCACGGTGATCGTGGCGCACCTGTCGCGTTGAACGGTCGCATGCCCGTGTCGTCGCTATAACAAGCCGGGTTGCCGCGTTGCCCCACGTGGGGCGCGCACTGTTTCCTGTCGTCCGCACCAACGTGATGCGCCGCCCCTCGCGGGTCGTGAAGGCACGCGCCTGCGCACGGCAGCACCGCTTCCCGACGAGGTTGCCATGCTCTCCATCCGGGGGCTCCTTGCTCTCACCGCGGGCTGCACACTCTCCGTCACGGCGTGCTCCGTGGATCTCAACCCACCGGATTGCCGGGAGGACCGGGATTGTCCGACGGGAAACGTGTGCCAGGACCGCACCTGCCAGGCGCCCAGCTCCCCACCACCGGAAGGTGAGGTGCTGACCGTCTCCAGCTCCGGCGGCGTCTTCAACGCCCGTGACGGCGACCAGGTCCGGGTGACGCCGGCGCGCTGTCCCGACGTGGTGCGGCCCGTGACAACGCCCTCGCCAGGACCCGCGCTGCAACGCGTGGAGCTCCGGCCCCCGCGCCAGCTGGCGCCACTGTCGTCGACGGTGGTGACCGGCACCCGCCCCACGCTGCGCTTCCTGGCGGACGTGGCGGCCACCGGCGTGGAGGTGGAGATCTGTCACGACCGTCGCTGCGAATGTCCGGCGGAAACCGTGACCGCCACGGGCTCGACGCTGGAGCTGCCGCGCGACCTTCCCACCGGCGTGGTCTACTGGCGCCTGCGCGCACTGCAGGGCCGCGCGGTGGGCACCATGGTCAGCCCCACGTGGCAGCTGGTGGTGGGACGTCACGGTGCTCCGCGCGCGGTGGCGGTGGGCAGCGTTACCGACGTCAACGCGGATGGCCACGCCGACGTGGTGGTGGGCGCGCATGGCGCGGCAGATGGCGCGGGGCAGGTGCAGCTCTTCCTCGGCGGCGCGTCCGTGCTCACCGGTCACGCGGACGCCGTTGTCCTCCCGCATGCCACCGGCGCCACCGGGCTGGGCCACGCCGTGGCGCACGCCGGCGACGTCAATGGCGACGGATTCTCCGACGTGCTGGTGACCGCGCCGGGAGAGGGACGTCGGGGCGTGGTGCACCTGTACCTGGGCAACGCCGCCGGTTTGTCGACGACCCCGGCCACCACGCTGCGCGGCCCGCTGGACAGCAGCACGCGCTTCGCGGCCACCGTGGCCGGCGTGGGCGACGTCAATGGCGACGGGTACGGCGACGTGGCGGTGGGCTCACCCGGCGACGCGCGCGTGTTCATCCACCACGGGATGCCCTCCGGGCTGCAGGCGGCTCCCGCCACGGTGCTGCGGGGCTCGTCGGGCACCGGGTTTGGAGCCGCGCTGGCCGGGCTTGGCGACGTCAACGGGGATGGCTACGGCGATCTCGCGGTGGGCGCGCCGGTGTCGCACGCGGGTCGCGGGATGGTGCTGGTCCACCACGGGTCCGTCGACGGTACGGACCCGCGCGCGGCCACCACGCTGATGGGCACCACGTCGGAGAGCCGCCTGGGCACCGCGCTTTCCGGCGCTGGCGACGTCAATGGCGACGGCTACGCGGACCTGGTGGTGGGCGCACCGGGCGAGGAGAGCGGGCGGGCCTACGTGCAGCTGGGTGGTGCCACCGGCGTGGATGCCCGCGGCTGGATGCTGGAGGGCGCACCCGAGGAGCTTGGCTTTGGAATGAACGTGTCCGGCGCCGGCGACGTGAACGCGGACGGCTTTGCCGACGTGGTGGTGGCCATTCCCGAGAGCGCGCAGCAACCGGGTCGCATCCACGTGTTCCACGGCGCCACCACCGCGCCGCGAGAGCCCGCCGCGCGCATCCGCGGACAGCTGGGCGCGGGGTTTGGCGGTGCCTTGCGCGGCGTGGGCGACACCAACGGCGACGGGTACAGCGACGTGCTCGTCGGGGCGCCGCAGGATGCGCACGGTGGCCGGGTGTACCTGATGCTGGGCGGCCCCCGCGGCCTGGACCCGTCGAACGTGCGCGTTCGGAGCGGTGACGTCGGAAACAGCGCGCGGTTTGGCAGTGCGCTGGCGTTGCGCGACGTGACCTCCCAGTCCGCGCTGGCCCAGCGGTAGGCCCCAACCGGGAACCACTCACAACCCCGTGCCCGGCTTGAGGGCGCAGCGGCCCCACGAGGTTTTCCGCCGACAACCTCTGCGCGGCGAGAACCTGAAGGCCGGGCACGGGTAGGCTTCTGAGATTTCCAACGCACCTTCAAGACGGAAGCACGGTCAGCGGAGACGGACGGTTTCCGTCGTCATCCCGGGCCACCACACCGCGCGCCACCCGGTCCCCCACCAGCGCGCCCGACGGGGTGAGCCGGTAGCGGCCCTCCCCCACCCGCTCCAGCGCACCCGCCGCCACCTCGCGCTCCAGCGCGGCCACGACGTCATCCGGCACCCCCACCCCGTGCTCCACCTCGAGACGACGCAGGTCCACACCGCGCTCCAGGTCGCGGATGCCGGCGAAGATGCGGTCGCGGAGGGCCAACGCCGGCGCCATCTCGTCGACGTCGACCGCACGCCGCTCTCCACGCAGGTACGCGTCCAGGTCGGGCGCCACGCGCCAGCGCCGCGCGGTTCCGTCGGAGAAGCGCAGGTAGGACGCTGCCGCCGGCCCCAGGCCCAGCGTGGGCGCGCCCGCCCAGTAGAGCCGGTTGTGCACCGCCGCGTGTCCCGGGCGCGCGTGGTTGCTCACCTCGTACTGTCGCAGCCCCGCGCGGTGCAGCCCGTCGCGGACGCGCTCGTAGAGGTCGGCTTCCACGTCGTTGTCCAAGGGCATCACGCGTCCCTTCTCCACGCGCCGGCCCAGGTTGGTGTTCTCCTCGTAGGTCAGGCAGTACGCGCTGATGTGCGGCGCCAGGCCCGCCATGATGCGCACTGCCTCGTCCAGCGCGCTGAGCGGCTGCTGCGGCGCGCCGAAGATGATGTCCGCCGAGAACGTGGGGAACCCCGCGGCCGCCACCGCCTCCAACGCGCCCAACGTCTCCTCCGCGCTGTGTCCGCGCCCCAGCCAGCGCAGCGTGGCGTCGTCGAGCGCCTGCACGCCCAGCGAGATCCGGGTCACGCCCGCGGCGCGCCATCCCGCCAGCGTCTCCGCCGTGACGTCGTCGGGGTTCACCTCCAGCGTGACCTCCGCCCCGGCCTTCAGCGGGATGGCGGCGTGGATGGCCTCCAGCAGCCGTCCCACCTCCCCGGGCGCCATCCGCCCCGGCGTGCCTCCGCCCAGGTACACGCTCTCCAGCGTGGACACCCCCGCCAGGAGCTCCCGTGCGGCGGACCAATCGGCCAACAGGGCGTCGGTGAACGCGGGCGTGGGGCGGCCCACCACCAGGTAGAAGTCGCAGTACGGGCAGCGGTGCCGGCAGTAGGGCACGTGCACGTAGACCCCGGTGGGGGCCTGGACCAGCGTGGGGGAAGCCATCAGGACGCGGAGTTACCTCGCACCCGGCCGGCGGGCACGCGCTCGGACCTGGGCTTGGACGTCCCAGCCGGGGGCCAGGCCACGGGCGCAATGACTTCCGGGACCCGTCGTCGTAAACTCCCGGGAGGAAAGAACATTTGCGCACGCATGGGTTCATGGCATGGCCGTGGTGAGGACATTGGGCATGAAGTCTGGCGGCACTCCCCAGACGTCCTCGGGCGCTGACAGCCCCGCGCGGGAGATGGCTCGCAAGCGCCTCCTGGAGCGTGCCAAGGGCCTCATTGGCGCCACCACCGACGACGGCTGGGACTGGCGCCGCGGCCCCCTCACGCCCCTGGACGTCTTCCCCTTCGCGGCCGAGCCCCACCTCCGGGAAGCCATGCTCGCCGACTACCAGCGCGACCCGGGCGGCTACCGGAAGATCGGCGGGGGCGCCAACACGCCCAAGGCCGGGTACTTCCTCCGTCGCCACGCCAACGTGCGACACTGCCTGCAGCGCATGAGCCTCTACTACCCGCGCGGCGGGCCGGTGGAGCCCAAGGCGGGCATGGTGGTCTTCTTCGAGTGGCCCGAGGACCGCGGCCGCTTCAACTTCAAGCCGGACCGCAGCGCCATCATCGAGAGCGTGGATGGCGGCGTCGTCACGCGGGCGGTGATGGCCGTGCAGGACCAGGGTCGCTGGCGCGTGCGCCTCACCACGCTGAGTGAGGAAGCGCGCAACGCCGTCGTCGCGTTCGGTGATTGCCCCGGCATGGTCTGACCTTCGCGCGCCGCGGGATGGGCCGCTTGGGGTGCCTCCCCGAGGTAACGGCGCAGCGTGATGCGTGGGTTGGGTTGGGAGGGTGTGGCCGGGGGGCCCGCGGTAGCTCCACTTGCCCCAAGGTGTATTACACCTCAAACAAGACTTGACATGATCGCCGCACGGGCCCCGTCACCCGGCCGCTTTCGGGTACGTTGAAACAGCGGCATGCGCCGCCTGCCACCGCGTGCGCCCGGACCCAGGTGATCCGGATCAGCGCGTCAGGTGACCGTCGGTGTCACCGGTTCCGGTGCGGAGGGGGGCCCCTCGCCGGGCATGTCATGTTCTCTTTGAGGTGTAATACACCTTGGGACAAGTGAACCTTCCGCGGGCCCCCCGGCCACACCCTCCCAACCCAACCCACGCGTCACGCTGCGCCGTCACCTCGGGGAGGCACCGGAGGGGCCGCGCCGGTTGGGGATGACGACGTCACCGCGAGAACCGCAACGCCTCAGAACACGGGGTCCAGCGCGATCTCCTCGCCACGACCCGCGCCCACGCTCACCAACGCCAGCTTCACGCCGAGCTCCCGCGCAATCCACTCCACGTACGCGCGCGCGTTCGGCGGCAGGTCCTCCAGGCGACGAGCCCCGGTGACGTCACCGTCGAAACCCGGCATGTCGATGTAGACGGGCTTGGCCCGCGCGAGCTCCTCGGTGTCCGCCGGGTACTCCTCGACGCGCTTGCCATCCACCTCGTACGCCACGGCCACCTTCAGCGGCTTCAGCCCGGAGAGGATGTCCAGCTTGGTCACCGCCAGGCAGTCCACGCCGTTGAGACGCACCGCCCGACGCAGGCTCACCATGTCCAGCCAACCGCAACGCCGCGGCCGACCCGTCGTGGCGCCAAACTCCAGCCCCCGGCCCCGCAGCCGCTCGCCAATCTCGTCGTGGAGCTCGGTGGGGAACGGTCCCTCGCCCACGCGGGTTGCGTACGCCTTGCACACGCCAATGACGCGCTGGATGGCCGTGGGCCCCACGCCGGCCCCCGCGCACGCCGCGCCGGACACTGTGTTGGAGCTGGTCACGTACGGGTAGGTGCCGTGATCCACGTCGAGCAGCGTGCCCTGCGCGCCCTCGAACAGGATGTGCTTCCCCGCGCGACGCTGCTCATCCAGCAGCACCACGGTGTCGCGCACGAAAGGCCGCAGCGCGTCCGCGGTGCGACGCGTCTTCTCGATCATCTCCTCCAGCTCGGCACCGCTCACCGGGGGCGCGCCCAGGCCCGCGAGATAGGTGTTGGCACCGGACACGCGCGCGCGCAGCAGGTCCGCCCAGGTCTCCTTCTTCATCAGGTCCAGGACGCGCAATCCCCGACGGGCCGCCTTGTCCTCGTACGCCGGACCAATGCCGCGCCCCGTGGTGCCGATCTTGCGCGGCAGGTACTTCTCCCGCGCCAGGTCAATGCGCTTGTGGATGTCCAGGATGACGTGTGCCTGGTGACTCACCGCCAGCCGGGAAGGGTCCTTGAGGTGACCGCGCGCCTGCAGCGTCTCCACCTCGGAGAGCAGCACGTCCGGGTCGACCACGACGCCATTGGCAATCACGCACAGCTTGCCCGGGTGGAGCACGCCGCTGGGAATCAGGTGCAGGACCGTCTGCACTCCGCCCACCACCAGCGTGTGCCCGGCGTTGTTGCCGCCCTGGAAGCGCACCACCACGTCGGCGCGCTCCGCCAGCAGGTCCACGATCTTGCCCTTGCCCTCATCCCCCCACTGCGCACCAACGCAGACCACGCCAGTCATGACCGCCTCATCTTCCTTCCCGCTGCGGCCTGCGCCTCAGCCCTTGCCACGACGCTGCGGACCCGCCTCGAAGGTGCAGATGGCGTCGGGGTGCTTGATGCGCAGCGCCACGCACTCCAGCACGCGGAAGGGATGGTTCATCTTCTCCGCGCCCAGGTACGCCAGGTCCACGTCCACGCTCACCGCCAGGTCAAAGTGCTCGCTCCCGACGGCAATCACCACCGCCTGGTCCCCGGTGAGCACGGTGGACTGGAAGATGCCCTCGGTGACCACCTTCTTGATCGAGTCGATCTCGAGGACGCCGGTCTTCTCGTAGACGCGGTGCAGCTGCGCAAAGCGCTTGGGGCTGGCGGCCATGGCGTAGGGGCCGTAGTGACCGTGCGCCAGCAGGACCTCCAGCGCCTCCACCACGTTCTCGAACCCGCCGCCGGTGCGCTCCCAGGACCGCATCTCCACGTGGGAGCGGCCCTGCGCGTTCATGAGCCCGTCGTAACCCAGCTCCGCGTTGCCAAAGAAGATGAGCCGGTCCTCGGCCCGCGCCACCAGCGAGGCCGCGCCCGCCGCCGCCGAGACGTCGAGGGGGAAGGCCCCGCCACGGCTGGCCTCCAGGTCACGCCAGTGCAGCACGAAGTCCTTGTGGATCATCGGGATGGGCTTGAAGCGACGGCTCTCCGCCACCACCGCGCCCTCGCTCTTCTCACCAATCAGGTCCACGGTGCCCAGCGAAGCGTCGGCGAACTGCTCGAACGGGAGGCTCTGCACGCCCGGCCCCAGCGGACCGTAGACGTCAATGATCCGACGTCCCACCATGTGACGCGTGGCGCTCTCGATGACCGCGGCGCGCATCTTGTTCCACTCGTCGGGCGTCAGCGGGTTCTCGGCGTGACCGGTGTAGCTGTGATAGCTGGGAGGGGTGGGCATGGAGTGTCTCCGTGCAAACCGGAATGCGGGTGGGAGGAAGATAACAACGTGGGAGGTCAGGCGCCCCGTCGGAGGTTGCCTACGGTGAAGGTGCCTTTCCCGGGGCCATCCGGCGGCGCGGAAGCGGGCGTGGACGCGGCCGACGACACGGGCGTGGCCAACGGCCCCAACGACGAGCCCGCCGCCCCGCCCAGCAGCGCCTCCGCGTGCGCCGACTCCACGCTGGCCTGATCCGGATCCAGCGCGTGCAACAGGCGCATGCCCTCCGCCACGTGCTCCTTCTCCTCGCGCGCCACGTGGATGAAGAGCTCCTTCACCACGGGGTCCTCGGCGGCCTCCGCCATGGCGACGTACTCACTGATGGTGTCCAGCTCGCGGGAAATGAACGCACGCACTTTGGCAATGTCGGCGGGATTGGGCATGGGCTGCTCGGTTCCGGGCCCCCTCCTAGCAGGACCGCCCCGGGGAAACCAGCCGTGCAACTCAGTGTCGCCGGTGCCAGCAGTGCGCCACGGATTCCGCCGTGACCGCGCAGAAGAACGAGGAATTCCGCGACCGGTGGAACCGCACGTACGTCACACCCGGCTGCGCTCCCACCGCGCGTGCGCCGTCGAGCTCCGGGGGCCACCACGGGGGAACCTGCTCCGTGGGCAGACGGTAGGGCACCTCCGCGGTGGGCACCTCCACGCCGTGCGACGAGATCCAGGGATTCCCCGTCGGGAAACGGAACCGCATGGCCCACGTGCGCGCCGGCGGATGGCTCCACACGCGGATCTCCGTCGCCACAGGCGGGACGAACGTGGGCACGTGCCAGCCGCGCTCCCGCATGGCCGCCAGGTTGGCGAAGCTCCCCTCGGTGGGAAACAGGCGGTCCACCACCGCCATGCAGGTGGCGGGGATGCACGCCAGCAACAGCATCAGGCCCAGGATGCGACGCGGCCAACGCCCGTCGTGACCACGCAATCCGGGCCGCGCGGAGATGACACCCGCGGGCGTGGCGGGAGGCACGGCGCGGGGAATGGACGGGCGCGGCACGCCCTGACGTTAGAGGTCGCGATCTGCGGTCGCAATGTGGGTCATGGGTTGTCGGGGATCCCAAAAGGAAGTCAGGAGTCAGGAGTCAGAAGTCAGAAGGTTGGTCCCGTGACGACGACGGGAGAGCACCTTCTGAGGGTCTGTCGGATGCGCCGTCGGAGCGGCCCGATCCAGGGCGGTGCTTCACGTCGTCGACCGCTCGCTCGGTTCGCACCGCACTCCAGGGCGCCGCTGCTTCCGCCCACCCGCTTCGTGACGCGCTTGGCGCCGCCACATTGCCAGGTGCGGGCTCGCCCGCCGCAACAAGCAGGGCAGGACCACACTCTCCGTTGTGACGCCCTTGTCGGAACTTCTCCAACGCCCCTTCAGAAGATGCCTACCCGTCGTCGTCGCGGGACCATCTTCTGACTTCTGACTCCTGACTTCCTTCTTGGGGGGACTCAATGCGCCGCGGGCGCCATGACGCCGGGCGCGCGCAGCCGCAGCTCCACGTTGATGTTGCGCGCCGCGGCGCCTGCCTTGAAGGCCAGCACCGCCTCGTAGATGTCCATGTCAATGAACTCGGTGCTGCCTCCGTCGACAATCACGCTGGCGCCCGACGGGATGCGCTCCAGCGCCTGGATGAGCACGGCCTTGTTGTAGAAGAACACGTCCTTGCGCAGCAGGATGAGATAGCTGGAGCCGTGCTTCTTGACGGTGAACGCGTCGCGGATGTTGGCGCGGATCACGAACGCCAGGCCCACCACCAAGCCCACGCCAATGCCGCGCAGCAGGTCGGTGAACACAATGGCGACGATGGTGGCCATGAACGGGATGAACTGACCCCAACCCAGCTGGAACATGGCGCGGAACATGGCGGGCTTGGCCAGCTTGTAGCCGGTCATGAGCAGGATGGAGGCCAGGCACGCCAGCGGGATGTGCACCAACAGGCTCCCGGCGAATACCACCGCGAGGAACAGGAACACACCGTGGAAGATGGCGGAGGCCTGCGTGCGCGCACCGGCATTCACGTTGGCGCTGCTGCGCACGATGACGGCGGTGATGGGCAACCCGCCGATGAGACCGGAGGTGGCGTTGGCCGCGCCCTGCGCCAGCAGCTCACGGTTGAGCGGGCTCTTGCGGTGGAACGGGTCCAGCTTGTCCACCGCCTCAATGCTGAGCAGCGTCTCCAACGACGCCACGATGCCAAGCGTGAGCCCCATGACCCACACCTGCGGGTTGGTGAACGCGCTCCACTGCGGCATCTGCAGCTGCGCCACGAAGCCACCCACGCCGTCCATGGGCGGAAGGTCCACCAGGTGCGTGCTCCCCAACGCCAGCGCGGAGCCCGACGACACCAGTCCCTCATTGATGAGCGAGCCAACAACGACCGCCACCAGTGCCGACGGGAGGAACGAGATCTTCTTGAGCGGCGTGTGCTCCCAACCCGCCAGGATGACGAGCGAGACCGCGCTGATGAGGAACGCGCCCCACTCCATGGTCTTCACCGAGTCCAGCAGCACGCTGAAGGTGTTGCCGTCGGCGGCCTTGAACTTCACGGAGGCAAAGTTGTCGACGTCATAACCGATGGCGTGCGGGAGCTGCTTGAAGATGAGGAGCAGGCCAATGGCGGTGAGCATGCCCTTGATCACCGACGAGGGGATGAAATACGCCACCGCGCCCAGCCGGAACGCGCCGAGCAGGATCTGGATGACGCCGCCCAGGAGCACCGCCGCCAGGAACTGCGGGAAGCCGCCCACCTGCGCAATGCCCATGGAGACAATCGCCGCCAGTCCCGCCGCGGGACCGCTGACGCTGAGCGGTGAGCCGCTGATGAACGGGACCACCAGGCCACCCACAATCCCCGCGATGACGCCGGAGAACAGCGGCGCGTTGGAGGCCAGCGCAATGCCCAGGCAAAGCGGCAGCGCCACCAGGAAGACCACCAGGCCCGCGGGCAGGTCGTACTTGATGTTCGCGGTGGGACGCAGGTCCGGCGCGTCCGGTTTGGGCGTCGCCGACGCGGGCTGCGCGGGCGGCGGTGCAACGTTCTTGGCGACGGGCTTTTCCTTGACGACGGAATCGGTCTGCATGGGGACCTCTGACGGTTCAGCGTGACGCGGTGACGCGAAGGTTGAGACGTTGGTGGAAGGCATCCACGGCGGCGCGACTGGTCTCCATCACCGGTCGCGGGTGGAGCCCCAGGGCAAGCACGAGCACGACGAGAACGGCGGCCACGGCCTTCTCGCGGGGGAGCAGATCGTCGACGCGGCGTGGGCTGGCGGGACCGACGAAGGCGCGTTGGAAGGCCCAGATGAGCGCCGCGGCACCCACCAGCGCACCGACGAGCGCGGCCGCCGCCCAGCCCCCGTGGGCCTTGAATGCGCCCAACAGCAGCACCTGCTCGCTGCTGAACCCGCTGGTTCCCGGGACACCCATGGAGCCCAGCGCCAGGACGAAGAAGGCGGTGGTGAGCATGGGAGCATGTCGCGCCAATCCGCCCAGCGCCGTCAGGTCCGACGAGCCGGTGCGCGCGTAGAGCGCGCCGAGGAGGAACATCAGTCCCGTGGAGGTGATCCCCATGTTGAGCATCACCAGCAGCGCGCCCTGCACGCCCTGCACATTGAGCGAGAACAGGCCCATGACCATCAACCCCACGTGACTGACGCCGAGAAACGCCAGCATCCGACGGAGGTTGTCCTGGCTCAGCGCCACGAGCGCGCCATAGAGGACGCCCACCAGCCCCCAGGCCATGCCCGCCGTGGCCCATTCGCGAGCCGCGTCGGGAGCGAGCGGAATGGCGAGGCGGACGAGCCCGTAGATGCCGAGCTTCACACCCACCATGAACACCCCGATCCCGACGGGCCCCTCCAGCAGCAGCGCGGGCAGCCAGGTGTGGAACGGGAACATGGGCGCCTTCACGGCGAACCCCAGCACCAGCAGGAAGAGCACCTGGGTCTGCAGCTCGACGGGAAGCGGCGTGGCGAGGAGCGCGGTGAGGTCGAACGCTCCGACGAAGTTGCCGGTAATGCGCGCCGCGTGGGTGCCCAGGATGATGTTGGCTACCAGCAACGGCGCCGAGCCCACAAGCATGAACACCACGTATTTCACGGCGGCGAACCGTCGATGCGGACCGAAGCCCCAACGGGACACGAGGAAGAACGTGGGGATGAGCGTCAGCTCCCAGAAGATGAAGAACAGGATCAGGTCCAGCGCTGCGAACACCCCGACGGTGGCCGCCTGCAACCCCAACATGCACGCCAGCCACCCGCGCGGGTGGACCTTGGCGGAGGGCGCGCGCTGGATGAGCACCAGCAGCGTCAGCAAACAGGTCAGCGGGATGAACAGCAGGCTGATGCCGTCGACACCGACGTGCCAGTTCACTCCCAGCGTGGGAATCCAGCTGGCGCGCTCCACGAATTGCATGTCCGCCACGCCGGGCCGGAAGCGCGCCACCAGGAGCACGGACAACGCCAGCTCCAGCGCCGCGGCCACGTAACCCACCCTCCGCGACCAGCTCACCGGCGCCACCAGCAATGCGAAGATCGCCGCCACCGGGAGCAGGATGAGCGTGGTCAGGATGGGGAAGCCCACCTGCTGCAACGCCATGATCTCATTCAAGGGCATGGTTGCTCCCCGGCTGCTGCTCCAGCGTGGTCACGGTGGTGTGCGCGCGACGGTCGACCTTGTGGGCCAGCGACTTGAGTGAACCGTTCATCACGTCGAGGAACGGACCGGTGAAGAGACCGCACCAGAACACCAGCGCGCACAACGTTCCACAGGTGAGCCACTCCCGCGCGGTCAGGTCGGAGATGGGAGAAGCCGTGTTGACGACGGGCGCGCGGATGAAGGCGCGCTGGAAGTAGATGAGGAAGTACGCGGCGCTCAGCAACGTTCCCACACCCGCGGCCAGGCCCCAGAGCCAGTTCGCGCGCAGCGCGCCCAGCATGATGAGGTGCTCCCCGTTGAAACCGCTGGTGCCCGGCATGCCCACGCACGCCATGGCCATGACGAGGAAGACCACCGAGAGCCGCGGCACGCGGTGCACCAGTCCGCCGAGGGACGGCGCGTCGACGGCGCCGGTCCGCCGCTGGAGGAAACCCGCGAGGAAGAACAGGCACACCACGCAGACGCCCAGGCTCAGCATCTGCAGCAACGCGCCCTGGAACCCCGCCATGGTGAGGGAAGCAATTCCCAGCAGCACTCCGCCGACGTGACTCACGCTCGCGAACGCCAGCATGCGACGGAGATTCGGCTCCACCATGGCAATCAGCCCGCCGTGCAACAGCCCCGCCACGCCCAGGCCGGCCATCAACCACGCCCAGTGCTGCGCGGCGTCGGGGAGCACCGGGATGACCACGCGGAGCAGTGAGTACGCGCCCACCTTGAGCCCCAGGAAGAACACCGTCACCCCGACGAGCGGACCGTGCTCGACCACCTGGGGAAGCCACGTGTGGAACGGGAAGACGGGGATGCGGATGGCCAACGCCAACAGCAACAGGAGGAAGACCGGCTCCTGCGCCGCGGCGGCCAGCGGATCCTGCATCCACGACGTCACGCTGAGGGGAAACGGCCGTCCCGCGCCCTGCACGCGGAGCCAGACCACGGCCGCCAACGAGGTCACCACGCTGACCGCCATGAACGCCGCGAACCTGCGCGCCACCTCGTGACGACGTTCCCCGGTGCCCCAGCGTCGGATCACCAGGTACGCGGGCCACACCTCCAGCGTGAGGAACAGCCACCACAGCCCCAGGTCCAACGAGACGAGCACGCCCACCGTGCTGGCCTCCATGGCGAAGATGGACGCCAGGTTCTGCCGCGCGCCGCCTGCCTGCTCGTCGGTGTGGAGGACCATGAGCAGGGTCATCAGCGCCGCCACCGGGACGAACAACGCGCTGATTCCGTCGACACCGAGGTGGTACTGCACTCCCAGACCCGGGATGAGGAACCCGTTCTCGACGAGCTGCGGCCCTGGAACACCAGACTGGAAGCGCAGGATCATCACACCGGCCAGCAACAGCTCGACGCCAGCGAAGGCCCACGCGGCCAGGCGCGCCACCCGTTCGTCGCGCAGCGCGGTCATGGTCACCGACGCCACCAACGGAAGGAACAGCAACGCGCTCAACAGCGGAAACGTTTCCATCAACGCACCCCCAACAGCATCAGGGCTCCAGCCGCCACGACGGCCCCCAGCACCACGGGTTTGCCCACCACGTGCTCCAGCCCGTTGAGCGCCCGCCCCAGCAGGCCACTGGTCTGCGGCACGCCCCGCCCCACCAGCATTCCAATGACGTAGCGCTCCAACGCCGACGAGAACGCCGCAGCAACCTCCGCCAGCGTCCCCATGAGCCCCCGCGCCGGTCCCAGGCCCCGTCCCTCCGACGACACCGCACCGCCGGTGGCCACGTGCTCCTCCCACTGCGCCAGCACGCTGCGCACCTGCTGCGCGGGCCCCGGCGTCCCCATGGCGCGGTCAATGACCCGACGATCCACGCGGTCCAGCCAGCGCCCCAGCCGCAGCAACGGCGCCACCAACCAGCGTTCCTGCAGATCCTCGAGATGGAACCGTCGCAACGCGACCGCGTGCAACGTGCGCAACCGGACCATCAGCGCGCCGTGGACCTCGGGCTGCTGCCGGTCAAAGTACAGCGCACCGAGCCAGCCCACGGTAAGCGCCACGAGCAGCACCAGCATCAAGGCGTGGAGCAGCAGCGGGGCCACGTCGCCGTGCTTCACATCCGGCCCGCCCATGAAACGCTGGAACCAGCCCTGGTCGATCCCACCGGCGAGCACCGTCTGCTGCACGGCCACCGCGAGCCCCACGGCGACCAGACTGATCACCATGACGCGCAGCACCGAGGATCCCAGCGGACCACCGAAGGCGCGTTGCACCGCGCGCGACGAGAGCACCACCGTGCCGAACGCCGCCTTCGCGCCAAAAGCCAGCAGCACGTGACCGGCGTCCTCGAATGCCGCGCCGCGCTCGTCGGTCTCCCACCAGCCGGATACGAACGGCATGGCCATCAGGCCCGCCACGCCGAGGATGAAGAGCCACTGTGGCGTCGTCATCTGGTGGCGGTCGCCGTGTTCACGCGGGCTCGCGTCGCGCAGGCGCAGGAGGATGGAGGGCGCGGTCAGGAAGAGCAGCGTGCTGAAGACGGCGTGGGCCACCAGGTGATGCACCGCCGCGGTGTACGCCCCCAGCCCGCACGCCAGGAACATGAGCCCCAGCTGCGTCATGACGGAATGCGCCAGGATGCTCTTCACGTCCGTCTGCACCCACCCGACGAGCGCGCCGTACACGGCGGTGAGCACGCCCACCATGGCCACCATCACCAGCACGTTGGGCGCGGCGTTGAAGATGGGCTGGCTGCGGATCACCAGGTACACCCCCGCGGAGACCATGGTGCCGCCGTAGAAGAGCGCGCTCGACGGCGTGGGCCCCTCCATGGCGCGTGGCAACCACGTGGCGAACGGAAGCTGCGCGGCCTTCCCCGCGGCGCCCAGGAACAGACAGAGCGCCATGACGTTGGCCATCTCCGTCGACAATCCACCCACCGCACCGAACACCCGCGTGTAGTCCACCGTCCCGAACTGCACGAACACGAGCAGGATGCCCAACACCAGGGCCACTTCCGCCACGCGCTTGGTGATGAATGCCCTCGTGGCGCCCTGCACCGCGGAGGTGCGCTCATGCTGGTAGCCAATGAGCAGGTACGAGCAGATGCCCGCCAGCTCCCACCCGGCGAACATGACGACGTAGTTGTTGGCCATCACCAGCACCAGCATGGCGCCGGCAAACAGGCTCACCAGGGCGAAGAAGCGCGTGAACCCCGCCTCCGCGTGCATGTAGTTGCGTGCAAACCACGACGCCACCAGGCACAGCAGGGAAACCAGCGTCATCATGACGCCCGAGAGCGGGTCGACGAGGAACGCCACGTCCACGGTGAAGCGACCACTCTCCAGCCAGCGCCACGCGCGCACCTCCACGCCGTGATGGAGCGTGAGCACCTGGGTCAACGCAAACGCCGACCCGACGAGCGAGAGGCCGATGGCGCCACACACCATCCGGCTGACGGTCCGTTCCGCCAACGTGCGACCGGACGCCCACAACACGCCGAGCAACGCGGCCGCCAGCAGCGGGAGCGCGGGAACAAGCAGGATGACGACATCAAGCATGGCGGTCCCCCTGGATCAGCGCGGGAGGAATGAAATCCGCTTTTTCGCGGTACCAGTCCGACGAGGCCTTGACCGTTGGGAGCGCGCTCCCCGGCGGCGTCCAGGGCACGAATCCCCGGCCAGGCGTGAACACCGAGGCCTCCCCGCTGTGCGGGTCCACGGCCACCAGGTGCACCCACGCGTTGCCAATGAGCTCCTGCAACGGCTTCTGTCGTCCGTAGATGGCGCCGAGGGTTTCCGTGCTGGCCTCGACGATCATCTGCAGCCGCATGGGCTCGTGGATCTCGACCATCTGCTTGGGGAGCCCGGTACGCAGGTCGCTGCGCGGACCGTCCATCACGCCGAGCAGCCCGTTGACGTTGTGCACCACCTTGGAGCCGCAGCCGAAGCGCAGGTTGTCGACGGTGGAGAAGTAGTATTCCAGGTTGATGCCCGCCCCCACCGGCCCCACCGCCATCAGGATGCGCTCCAGGATGCTCCCCGTGGGGTCCTGCGTGGCGTCGTAGGAGATGAGGAACGCGCGGCGATCCAGGAACACCCCGCGCGTCAGGGACCGCCGCCCCACGACGGCGCAGGCGTTGGTGGCGTGTCCCAGCTCCGGTCGCGCCTGGCTGAGGTCCACCGCGCGCTCCTGCACGTGCCGCAACGCGCGCTCCGGCGTGGGATTGCGCGGCGCGGACCGGAAACGCCGAGCCCGCTCGTGCGCGGAACGTCGACGCGCCTCCTCCATGTCCTTCACCAGCTCCGCGAAGGCCTGCTTGTTGGACGCGGGAATGACGTCGGTGTCGTAGTACGTGAGCAGCTCATTGCAGGTGTTGTGCTCCGCGCCCACGAACCAGGTGTCGTCGGGAATCACGATGCCGCGTGTGGCCAGCACCGCGCGCACCTCCGGCGCATTGGCCATGGCGGCGAAGAGTCGTGCGTTGGGGCCACCGTGGTTGCCGCCGCACGCGCCGCAGTCGTACGCGGAAAGGTGTGGATTGTTGACGCTGATGGATCCGTGACCAAACAGCAGCACCACCGCCCCGAATCCCGACGTCAATCCCATGTTGCGCAACGTGGCTTCCACGCGGTCGGCCTGCTCGGCGGTGGTGAACCCGCTGCGGCGTCCGTCCACCTCCCGCGCGTCCACGGTGAGGCGGGTGGGAACGGCGGTGTTCATGGGGCTACGGACGCGGTTCGCCACGTCGTCAAACGCGCCGGGGAACGCCACGCGCCCAAGCAAGGGCACCGCCGAGACCGCCCCCACCAGGTCCACCAGGAAGTAGCTGCCCACCAGGCTGCGACGCAGCTCCCACAACACGTCGGAAACCGCCTGCTGCCAGCGTGACTCCGAGCGATGACGCGCCATCTGTCGCCCCGCATCCTCCTGCGCCACCTCGCGCACGTGGTGCTGCGGGTTCACACCCAGGGGACAGCGCGCGCTGGCCGCCTCGTCGTCGAGACCCTGGTAGTGCACGGCCACGCCAAAGAACCCGGCCACGCCCAGCGTCTCGTACTCCGGGTCAATCTCCTCCACGTGACGACGGAACGACTCCTCCCGGTCATCGATGCAGAAAGCAATCTGCGCGCGCGGTCTCGTCGGGCGGTCCTTCCAACGTCCACGCCCGCGGTTCTGCCAGAGCGCGTCCAGGACCTGGTCGCGGTAGGTGCTTTCATACGCGGCCTGCCAGATGCGCCGGTGCTTCTCGACGGGAAACCCGTCCAGCACCCTCAGCAGCGCCGTGGCGTCGTCGCGGGTCAGCGCACGGACCTCCTCGGCGCCCAGGCCCAGCAGCTGCGAGAGGTGGAAGAGACGCCAGGCGTGGTCATGCGCGGAGATGCCGCCGGTGATCTCGTGGTGGTGCCACAGGAGATTCGCGAGCGAGGTCCAACCGGCGCGGTGTCGGGGATTCTCGTCGTGGCAGAGGTGTCGCGCGGTTTCCGCCAGGTGCTCGGGGAGGGAACCGGAGAACAGCTCCCGCCGGACCACGATCTCCTCGGGGTGGGTCAGGAAATACTGGCGCAGGCCCTCGGTGGTCCCCTCCACGTGCCACGTCCGACGCGCCAGCCGCGCAATCTCCATCCGTTCGAGGAACAGTCGCACCGCGAGGAATTGCACCAGGTCCACGGAGCGTTCCCGTCGTCCGGAGCGCTCCATCCAGCTGATCATCCCGCCCCATCCCGGCAGCTGCAGCAGGATGCGTCCCAGGTACCCTCCCCACGCCTCCTCCTCGACACCAAGCGCGCGCAGCGACTGCAACACCGCGTCCACGGGCAGCACGGGAAGCTCCGCGAGCGCCGACTTCAGCTCCTGGTCGTCGGGATTTCCGAGATCGAGCACATGCGAAGCATGGTTCCGCCACGCGTCGTAGAGGCCGAGCGTCCGACCGGGCATGCGCCAGGTGGCCATCCCTCCGTCGAGGAACGCGGAGCACAGCTCCAACATGCGTGGATGCACGCGCTCGTTGACGTCGACGCCGGTGACCGCCAGGAGAACGTCACGGTGGGTGGAACCGTGTGCCAGTCCGTCCATGAGGCTCGTCGCGACGTCGTGGGCGTGGGCGAGCATGCGCGCGTGCGGGTCCTGCGTGCGCAGCTCTTCCTGCAACCTGGCAGCCACTTCATCGGCGTGGAGCGAGAGCAACGTGCGCAGCGCTTCCAAGCCTGCGCGCCCCAGCTCCGCTGCCCGCAACTCGCGCTGGATGGTCCAGCACAGGCGTGCGTGGTCACCCTCGTCCGCTCGCGTCAGCAGCGCCTGGACGGTGGCCACCTGTGACGACGTCAACGTGACCGCGGGACCGCCGGCCGCCTCCATCTCCTCCGCATGGATCCACGCCTGCTCGGCCACGCCTCCGTGCGGGTCGCGCGGGGACAACGCGGCGTCCGTCGGAGACGTGGGGTCCTCGAGGGCCCAGATGCCCAGGCAGGCGCGCCAAAGCGTCTCGGCGGCATAGGCCTCCACGTGCTCTCGGAAGTGGCGCTGCAGCGACGGAAGATTTCCCTCCACGCTCCAATGCCGTTCCGCCAGCGCGGACACGGTCAACGCCTCCAGGTGCAGCCACGCGTCCGGTCCGGAAGGACATCGACGCTGCGCAAGCTCGACGTATCCCGCCCGCTTTTCGACGGGAATCCCCAGCTCGCGCAACGCGCGTTCCGCGCCACCGGCGTCTCCTCCGCTCGCGGCAACCCGTGTGACATGCCCGGCCACGTCGAGACCGGTGATGGAGCCCAGCCAGTCCGAGATGGTCCACTCCACGCCAATGCGCGCAACTCCACGCTCCAGCTCGTCGTGGGCCTTCCGCAGCAACTGCGCGCGCACGTCCGCCGGCAGGTCCCCGCGCAAGCGGCCCAACGCACCCCGCCCCTCGATCTCCCACGCCAACTCCGACGGAGACGCCCGGTCCACGCCGTGGAGCAGGTGGGCCATCACCACGTCGCGCACGGTGACGTTGGCCGCTGGCTTCTCGGTCAGGGGCAGGCCGGACAGCTCCTCCAGCGCGCGCAGCAGCTGGTCCCGCGGGATACGTCCCTCGACGTGCAGGCGCCGGAACGTCTCCACCGGCAGATAACCCTGCCCTCCCAGCACGCGCTCCGCTTCCCGGATGGCGTCGTCGAAGTGCAGGTGTTGCAGGCCATGCAGCGTATTGTGGTGCACAAAGGTGCGGATGGGCCCCTGCGCCGCGAGCAGATGACTGGCGTGCTCCACCTCGTGACGGAGGCGCTCGCGGGGGTCCCGGGGAGTTTCGTGCGCGTGGTTGTGCGTGCTCATGGTGACTCCGTCATCGGTTGAGCGCCGCGGCCATGCGGCCCAGCGTGGCGGACATGAGGTCCAGGGCCAGCGCCGGCTGCAGCCCCAGTCCCACGACGAGCAGCACCAACGGCGCCATGCCCACCCACTCCCAGACGTTCGCGTCGCCCAGGTGCGGGAGGCGTGGGTTGGCCGGACCCATGAAGGCGCGGGCCAGGATGCGGATGCACGTGGCGCCGGTGATGATCACGCCCACGCACGCCAGCACCGCCACCATGCCCCAGCGCTCGAACCCGCCGACGAGCGTGTGCAGCTCACTGACGAAACCGGCCAGGCCGGGCAGGCCCATGGAGCCCAGCACCGCCACCGTCGTGAACGCGGCCAGCACGGGCACCCGCGGACCCAGGCCGCCGTACTCGGTGAGCTGTCGCGTGTGCGTGCGGTGATACAGCGCGCCCACCATCATGAAGAGCCCGGCGGTGATGATGCCGTGGGTGAGCATCTGCATCGTCGCGCCGACGAGCCCGGTGAGGTTGGCGGCGGAGATGCCCAGCACCACGAAGCCCATGTGGCTCACCGACGAGTACGCCACCGCGCTCTTGAGATCGTTCTGGCGCCAGCTCATGAGCGCGCCGTAGATGATGTTGACCAGCGCCAGGCCCATCAGCACCGGCGCGAACGCGTCCAGCGCCGCGGGGACCATGACGCCAACGCGCAGCAGCCCGTAGGAGCCCATCTTCAGGAGCACCGCGGAGAGCAGCATGCTGACCGGCACCGGAGCTTCCACGTGCGCCAGCGGCAGCCACCCGTGCAGCGGGAAGACCGGGATCTTCACCGCGAAGCCGAGGAGGAAACCCAGCAGCACCATCTCCTGGAAGTTGAGCGGCCAGCTGCGCGCGGCGTGCGCCATCTCCGCCATGTCAAAGGTGTGGCCCGGCGTGGCGTCGTGCGCCGCGAGCATGGCGAGCAGCATGAAGATGGAGCCGGCCAGCGTGTAGAGGAAGAAGCTCATGGCCGCATGGTGACGACCCGCCCCGCCCCACACTCCGACGAGCAGGAACAGCGGGATGAGCGTGATCTCCCAGAAGCTGTAGAAGAGGAACCAGTCCTGCGCGGTGAACACGCCGAGCATGGCCGCCTCCAGCAGCAGCAGGCAGCCCCAGAATCCGCGCGGCCGGTCGCCGAGGTTGGCGGAGGCCACCGTGGCCACCGTGCTGACCAGCGTGGTCAGGAGCACCAGCGGGAACGAGAGCCCGTCGACACCCAGCACGTAGGACATCCCCATTTCCGGGGCCCACGGGTGCCTTTCCACCAGCTGCAGGCTGGCCACCGACCCGTCAAAGGGCCCCAGCAGCGACCAGGCCCGCACCAGCGTCACCACCGACGTGACCAGTGTGAGCGCGCGCAGCACCCCGCGGTGCGAGACCGGCGCCAGCAGCACGAGGAGCCCGCCCAGGAACGGGGTGGCCAGCAGCGCGCTCAGCGGCGCCAGCGCCAGGCTGGAGGCGCCCAGCAGTCCGGTGGACACCACGGCAAGGAGGAGCACCGGAACCACGCGGGGCGGCTCGGTGACGTCGAGAGGGGGGTCATGCGCGACGGGCGCCGGGACCAGCTCGGTGACGTCGGAGGAGGTGTTGGACATGGTGGTTCAGCCCGCGCTTTCGGAGACACCGGGCACACGCAGCGCGTGCGGCGGCATCACCGACGACGACAGAGGTTGCAGTTCTGCGTGTGGATGGGTGGGCCGGTGACGGGCCGGGCGGACCACGCAACAATGCGCAGCCCGAACCCGGGGCTCGTCAGGGAATCAGCCGGCCTTCACGCCGTCAGGCGCGTTTCTCTACGTCTGGAGGGGGCGCGGTGCGCCGCGGCAGCTGGACGGAGCGCTGGCGCGCGGCCACTCCCCGTTCCAGCAGGGGATGCACCGGTTGCTGGTCAACGATGCGCTTGTGGTGGACGCCAACCCGGGGCGTGGGCACCACCCCGCGGTGTCGCAGGGCCACCGGCCGACGCTCCACGTGCTGGTGGACTTCTTCCTCGAGCAGGCGCTGTCCCGGCGATGACTGCTCGGCCAGGTCCGTCTGCGCACGGGCCAACGCCGCGCCCGGGGCGCACAACATGGCCCCCACGCACAGCAGTCGAACCCAACGCGCCAGACGAATCATGAACCGTGGTCCCACTCGGAAGGCCCCCGGGCTACCAAGGCCCGGTGTGGGGAAACAAGAAAAATCAGCCGCGGCCATTTGGCAAGGGCCCAGCCCACGCGCAAGTCCGATCAGTCAAAATCATCCAGGATCCGACGAGCGCCGATGAACCGGTCCTGCCAGTACTCGTCATCCAGGTGGGCATAGCTCACGCCGCTGCTGGACGAAGCGTGCACGAACCGGCCGCGCCCCACGTACATCCCGCTGTGGGTCAACCCATAGATGAGCGGCACATCCGCGCGGGCCATGGGCCCGGGGAACAGGCACGACGTCCGTCTTCCCAGCGGCTTGGTGTTGAAGAAGAGGATGTCGCCGTACTGGAGCTCGTCGGAGTCCGCCCCGCGACCCACGTCGTACTGCGCGGAGGCGGTGCGCGGCAGCCGGATGCCCACGGCCTCATAGATGCGCACCAGCAGGCCGGAGCAATCAATGCCCTTGTGACTGTTGCCGCCCAGGCGGTAGCGCGTGCCCAGGTAGGAGCGCACCACGTGGTCCATCTTGCGGACCAGCGCATCATTGCGGGCCTGACGACGTCGTTCCTCCGCCGCGCGATTCCACGGCAGCAGCGAGCAACCACCCACGGACACCAGCAGCGCTGCACACAACAGCAGGCGCCCCATGACCCCAGCTCCACACGGTCAGCGCGGTGCCTCGCCCCCGGGCGACGGTGCCGCTGACGTCTCCGCAGGCTTGATACCGTCCTTGGCGAGCTTGTCCAGTTCCAGGAGCGCGTCGCCGTAGCCCTGCTTGGCGCTGGCGGCCTTGAAGAACGCGTTGGCGGCCTCCTGCTTCTGTCCCTCCCCCAGCAGGATGCGCCCGGCCTGGTAATGCGCCTCCGCCAGCGAGGGATCCAGCTCCGCGGCGGCTTCAAAGGCCTTGAGCGCGCGCTTCTTGTCGCCCTGCTTGTACAGCGCGAAGCCCAGGTAGTAGCGCGCGCGAGCGTTCTTCCCGTCGTCACGGATGGCGCGCTCGAAGTTCTCGATGGCCTTCCTGGTGTCGCCATCCTTCAGCTGCGCAAAGGCCAGGTCCACGCGCGCGTCGACGAACTTGGGGTCCGCGTCCACCGCCTTCTTGTACGAGTCGATGGCCTTCTTGGTGTCGTTCTGCCGCTTGAGATTGACCTCGCCGAGAATCCAGTAGGCGAGCGCGCACTTGCGGTCGAGCTTGAGGGCAGCGTCGGCTTCGCGCACGGCGCTGACGTCGTCACCCTTGTCCAGCAGCACGGTGCCGTAGCGCGCGTGGGTGAGCGCGTGGTCGGGGTTGGCGGCCAGCGCGGCCAGGTACTGCTTCTCCGCCAGCACGCTGAAGGACTGCGCCTTGTAGCCCTCGGCGGCGAGGTGATGCGCCTCCATGTCCTTCTCGTTGGCAGCAATGGCGGCCTTGGCAACCTCCACGGCCTCCTCGGCGCGGTTGCGCAGCAGCAGCAGGCGCGCCAGCTGGTGACGGGACTGCGTGTCCTTGGCGTCGCCCTGCACCGCGGCGCGGTACTCACCAATGGCCAGGTCCAGCTCGCCCTGCTTGAGGTACGCGTCGGCCAGTCGACGGTGCGTGGCGGCGTCGTCGGGGCTGAGCTGGAGGGCGGCCTTGTATTCGTCCAGCGCTTTGCCGGTCTGGCCCTTCTGGAAATACACCTCCCCGAGGTGGAACTTGGCCTCCGGGCTGTTGGGCTTCAGCTCCAGGGTCTTCTTGAACTCGCGCTCCGCCTCGTCGAACTGCGCGGCGTGGAAGGCGGCCAGGCCCAGGTTGAAATGCGCGTCGGCAAAGCCGGGGTCCAGCTCCACCACCTTTCGGAACTGGGCCACCGCTTTCTCCTTCTGACCCAGCTTCTGGTAGGCCACGCCGAGGTTGTTGTGCGCCTCGATGCGCTTGGGGTTGAGCGCAATGGCCTCTTCATACGCACGCGCGCTCTCCGCGAAGCGCTTCATGCGGAAATAGACCACCCCCACGTTGTACTTGGCGTCGGCGTCCTTGGGATTGACGGCCAGCGCCTTGTTGAAGCTCTCCAGCGCCTGGTCGTAGATGCCGCGCTCCGCGTACATCTTGCCCATGGCAATGAACGCGCGGGAGTCGCCGGGCAGCTCCTGGCTCACCTTGGTGTAGCTGGCAACCGCGTCCTCGTAGCGGCCCGCCGCCTCATAGGCCTGCGCCAGGTTGAAGCGTGCGGCGGTGAAGCTGGGGTCCTTCTGCAGCAGGCGCTCCAGGTGCTTGCACGCCTCGTCGGCCTTGCCGGCCAGGATGAGACCGCGCGCCAGGTCAAACTGCGTCTCCGGCGTGGTGGCCAGGTCAAAGGCCTTCTTGTACTCCTCGAGCGCGCGCGGCTGGTCGCCCTTCTTCTCGAGGATGAGGGCCAGGGCCTGGTGGAAATCCGGGTTCTCCGGCTCGGTGGCAATGGCGGCTTCCAGCTCCTTGATGGCCTCGTCGACCTTGCCCGCCTTGGCGTAGGCCATGGCCAGAAGGTAGCGGCTCTCCGCGTCGTCGGGCTGGGAGCTGCGGGCGGCCTCCAGCGACTCCACGGTGGCGGGGGGCGCGTCGGGTGCGGGCGCGGTCTCTTCCTGTGCCAGCGTGGAGGCGGGAGCCACGGAGAGCGCGCACCAGAGCGCCAGGGCGCTACCGGGCCGACGGAGGTGGCGCAGGGTGCAGGAGTGAAGGGGGCGTTGCATGGTTGGCCTCTTCTGCCGGGGTCAGTCCGCCCACGGCCCTCCGTACGCGCCGTCGCTGACCTGCTGCAGCTTGCGACTGACGGCATCATAGGCCGCGCGCTTCTCGTCGCGCAGCTTCCTGGCCTTCTCCACGTCCTTGCGACCGCTCTCGGCGTCCTGCTCCTTGTCCTTCACCTGCCCCTCGAAGTCCTTGAGCGAGATGCCGGTGGCGCTGCGCGGTGCGTGCTCCTTGACGATCTGGGCCTTGGCCCTCTCGTAGCGGGCGCGGGCGGCGGTGAGCGCGTCGGACGCGGCGGCCTTGCGGGCCTTGGCCAGGTCCACCTCCGCCTCCCGCCAGTCGATCTTCTTGTCCGCCCACTGACGCAACAGCGCCGCCAGCTGCGCGTTCTTCTCGCGACCCGCCTGCCCACGCAGCGTGTCCGCCTGGTCCTCCGCGTTGTCCAGCGCCTTCTTGGCGTCTTCCAGGTCGGTCTCCGCGGCGGCAATCTCATCCTTGGCGATCAGGACGTCGTTCTCCGCCTCGAACAGGAGGAGCTTGTCCTCGTTGGGGATGGGTTCCAGCAGGTCGCGGTCAACGCGGTGGCGCAATCCGCAACCGGCGAACGCGGCAGCGGCAATCAGCACCGGGATGAGCAGGTCACGCGTGGTCTTCATCAGGCCCCCCCGCCCTGCGGCTTGATGATCTCCGGGGAGTCGGGCGGAGCGCCACCGGCCGCGCCTTTCTCGGCGTTGGCGTTGGTGGTGTCGCCCACCTCGGAGAACATGATGGCCAGGTTGTGATGCGCCAGCGCGAACCCGCTGTCGATCTCGAGCGCCCGCTTGAAGGAGAAGTACGCGGCCTGCACGTCGCCGGTGCCATGGTTGGCCACGCCCAGGCCGTTGTGGACGTCGGCGCGGTTGCCGGCGAGCTCCTCGGCGCGGCTGAAGATGACGCGGGCGCCGTAGTAGTCGCCGGCGGCCAGCGCGCGCTTGCCCAGCTCCACCAGCGCTTCCACGTCCTTGGGGTTGTTGCGCAGCTTCACGCGCAGCTCGGCGGCGCCGGGGATTTCGGTGACGGCGCGCGGCGCGGGACCGGGCAGCTCGTCGGGGACGGGGGCGCCGGTGAGGCACGCGCGGGCGAACGGGGAGAAGATGCGCAGCTGACCGCTCTTCTCCTTGCAGGTCTTCAGGTACTCGTCGCCGGTGCTGCGGAGCGGGCCACTGCGCTCGGCCAGCGCGGCGCGGTAGGCCTGCTGGTCGGCCTCGGCAAGGCCCTCGGGCATGGGCGCACCGTCGAGCATGTCGGCGGCGCCTCGGTAGGCTTGGCCCACGCGGTAGAGCGCGGCAATGGCGGAGCCGGCATCTCCCAGCTGCACCGCCTGGCCGTAGATCTTCTCCAGCTCCTCCAGCTTCTGGAACTTGGCGGCCAGCACGGTGGCGTCGTCGGCACCCGAACCGAACTTGATCTGCTCGTACTCCTTGCGCAGCAGCTCCCCCAGCATGAAGGACGCGCGTGAGGCTGCCTGTTTGCCATTCTCCCCGCCCTCACCGCGCGCCACCATCTGCGTGGCCCCCAGCAGCACGCGCGCCGCCGCGGCCTCCTCACCGGCCTTGATGAGCCCTTCCGCCCCCAGCACGCGCGCCTCGGCGCCCACCTGCGGGTTGTCGTGCAGCGGCTCGGACGCGTCGGCGGCACGACGCCACGCCTTGGCCTCCAGCGCCGTGCGGATGAGCTGCATCTGGTACTCGGTGCGCTTGGGTCCCTCGGAAGCCTTGATGAGCTTCTCGAGATTCGTCATGGCGTTGGCGCGGTCGCCGAGCGCGAGGCGCAGCTCGGTGGCGGCGGAGAGCAGGTCGGTGGAGGCCTTGTCGTTGGGGAAGCGGCGCGTGAATTCCTCGTAGTAGCCGGCGCCTCGGTCGTACTCGCCGCCGTTGATGGCCAGCTCACCCAGCGCGGGAAGGACGCCTTGCGCGTAGGTGGAGTCGGGATACTCGGTGATGATCTCCGTGCCCACGCTCTGCATGGACTGGATGTCCCGACGGTCCTTGGCCACCGCGAACGCCTGGTAGAGCGCCTTGGCGGCGAGGTCGGTGCCCTTCTTCTCCTTGATGATGTCGGAGAGCGCTTCCTTGAGGTTGCCCTGCGCCTCGATGGTGCGGCGGTCGATCTCCTGCTGGTCCGCCGACGAGGCCAACGCGGTCATGTCGGAGCGGAACTTGTCGTCGCCGAGCCGCGTGTCCTTGGCGAACGCGCGCGCCTGCTTGGCCAGCTCCACGTAGTTCTCCTGCTGCTGCAACGCGTCCAGCGCCAGGTTGGCGGCGGCCACGGCGTCCTTGCTGCCGGGATGCTCGGCGGCATAGGCCACAAAGAGCTCATTGGCCTTCTTGAGCTCACCCTGCTCGTAGTACGCGCGCGCCACGTTGAACTTCACCTGCGCGGCGAACTCATCCTTCGGATACTCCTCGACGAAACGCACGCCCAGGTTCTTGATGCCCTCGCGCGCCAGGGTCTGTTCCAGCCGGGTGAGGTTCTGCGTCTTCCGCAGCGCCTGGAAGTACGCCATCACGGCGCTGTACATGGCCTTGCGACGCTCACCATCCTCCGGCGCCCCCCCACCCGCCTTGGTGGCAATTTCGACGACGTCATCCTTCTTGGCGCCGGCCCCCTTCCTGGGCGGAGGCGGCACAGCGGGCGCGGCCTTGGCGGGCTTCTTCTCGTCGGGCTTGGCGGCCTTGGCGTCGGCGGGCTTGTCGGCGGCGGCCTGCTTGGGACCGGAAGCGCTCTCCGCGTCCTGCGCCAGCTTCTCGAACACGCGCCCCGCCTCGACGTACTGCCCGCTCTCGAACAGCGCCTCGGCGTAATTCCACGTCATGTCCTTGCCGTTGGGGCTGTCCTTGAAGAGCGAGAGATAGGCCTTGTAGGCGCGCGCGGCCTTGGCGTGCAGCTTGGCGTCGTCCTTCTGTTGCGCTTCCAGCTGCAGCTTGGTGCTGAGGTCACGGGTGAGGAGCTCAAAGTCCTCCAGCGCCTGCTTCTTCTGCTCCTCGGTACCGCGCCAGGAGAAGCGGTAGCGCGCGGCGGCGGCCACCATGAGCTCCACGTCCTTGTCGGTCTCGTCGCGCTTCTTGGACTGCTGGACCATCTCGTAGATCTTGAGGGCCAGGTCCATGTTGTGCTCGACGTCATTGGAGTACGCCATGGCCTCGCGGTACAGCGTGGCGGCGGCGCCCGGGTCGCCCTTGATGGAATAGCGACGGGCCAGCTTCTCCAGCGCGGCGATGTAGTCGGAGCGGCTCTGCGCCAGCTTGCGATAGTACGGCACCGCGTCCTGCGGCTTCTTCACCTCGGTGTAGCAGAACGCGCTGTCCACCAGCGCCTCCCGCTTCACGTTCATGCGGCCGTGCGCGTCAATCTGGAGGCTCTTGTTGACGTCGATCTGCTCGGTGAGGATGACTTTCTCGAACAGCTCCAGCGCTTCCTTGAAGCGCTCGCGGTTGAGGTGGCACCACGCGAGTTTGTAGCGCGCCAGGTTGTGGACGTAGGTCTCCGGGCTGTTGACGATCTTCTTGTAATAGAGCTCGGCGTTATCGAGGTCGGCCTTGTCAAAGTAGTAGTCGCCGAGGACGAGGTAGGCCTCCCAGCGGAAATCACTGTCCGGGTACTGCTCCACGAGGAGCTGGTACTCGCGGATCATCGCCTCGAACTCGCCGAGCTCACGCAGCTCATGGCCGACGAAGAAGCGGATCTTGTCGTTGTCCGGGTAGTCCGGGAACTCCTGCAGGATGCGACGGTACGTGCGGATGGCCTGGTCCTTCAGCAGCCGCGCTTCCGGCGCCGTGACGCTGCGCTTGTCCTCGAGCCCGGCCTCTTCCAGCACCTTGAAGTACAGGAGGCGGCTCTTGGCCACGTAGAGCTCGGCCAAGCGGAAGTGGAGGTCCGGGAGGTATTTCTCGCCCTTGCTGCGGGCGATGAGGTCCTTGGTGATGGCAATGGACTTGTCGGTCTTGTTGATGTCCCGCTTGAGCTGCAGGAGGAACTCATCCTTGCGCTGCTGCTTGTTGCGCCAATCCGCGGCGCCGGACATCAGCGGAATGGACAACGCCAGGAGGAGAGCAAGACCGCGGCTCATTTGAACAACCCTTCCGCAAAGCACCGGTCCTCGATGGAGACCTGGTAGTCGTGCAGCTCGTCGTTCCAGTATTCACCGTCAAAGACGTAGTGCACGTCGTGACCGCCCAGCGGCGGAGCCGAGCTGCGCGACTCCACCGTGGCCCGACGCGCGGCCTGCGGCACCCGTCGGAACACCTCCAGGCCCACCTCGTAGTCGACGAGCCGGGCCTGCTCCTCGAAGTCCAACAGCTCCTCCGCCACGCGCTTGGCCTCCTTCTCCAGGTCCTCCTCGAGGAGACGCGCGCCTTCCTTGACCTTGAGGTCGTAGAGGCGCTTGAGGTGCTTGGAGAGGTCGGCGCTGGTGGAGAAGCCGGAGAGCCGGTCGCGCTCGGCGTTGAGACGCTTGAGGTGCGCCAGCCTTCGACCCGCCACCGGGCTCTGCAACGCGGCGTTGCGGATGACGGGATGGGCCAGCGGTGAGCGCTGCTCGCGCACGGCCTTGAGCGCGTCACCGTACCGACGGGTGAACTCCCGCGCGCTGCTCTTGGACGCAGCGTAGTGACACAGGCTCTTGTAGATGAGCGCCTCGAGAATCCAGCGCTCCGGGAAGTAGGCCTGGCGATAACTCGGCGCATCCAGCGAAATCAGGATGGCGAGTGCGCCGCGGTAGTCCTTGAGGTGGTAACGCGCCCAGGCAATCTCCAGGAAGATGGTGGCTTCCTCCTCGGAGAGGAACGGGACCTTCACGTCGCCATATTTCTTGATGGCGCCCAGGTAGTCCTTCTCCTCGAACGCCATGCGCGCCAGGGCGCGGTGCGCGTTGTTGCGCGTCTTGAGGTCGGCGCGCGGGTCCTCGGCGGCCTCCGTGAAGAGCTCCCGCGCCTTCTCCAGGTTGCCGCGCGCCAGCTCCTGAACGGCAATCACGTACTGCGCCTGCGCGGTGTAACGCGTGCCGGGCGGGATGCGCTCGAAGTGACCGCGCGCCCACAGCTCATTGCGGTCCCGCAGGTCGGCCACGCCCTGGTAGAACTGGATGAACGCGGTGACGTCGTTGGGCTGGTCGCCGAACTCGCTGCCGGCAATCAGGTCCTTGATGAGCAGCTCCTCGTCGTAGACGCCGGTGCGGATGTCCTCCTCGATGCCACGCAGTGCGTCGGGGACCAGCTCCGGGCGGCTGCGCGCCTTGGCCACGTTGTAGAGATACTCGTCGCCAGCGTGGTTGAGCCCGCCGGCGCGCAGGCTGCGCCCCAGGTAGTACTCCGACCAGTCATAGAACGTGGCCGCGGGCTCGTTGCCCTGGATGTACTGGAAGAACTTGCCGGCGGCCTCACCGTAGTTGCCGCGATTGAAGGCCTTCACACCGCTCTCGAACACGCTGGCCGGCACCGCCTTGGGCGCGGGAGCACCGCCGTCGACGGAAGCAGCGGGTCCCCCGTCGGGACTTGGGGCCACGGGCTGCGCGGGAGGAGGCGGCGGGGGCTTGCCATTCTTGTCGGCCTGCGCGGCCACCCACCACGGCGCCACGACGAGCGCCAGCAACACCAGACCGCGCGCCTTCACAGCCCACCTCCAAAGCTCAGGCTGGTTCCCACGCCGAGGTAGAGGACCTGCGTGAAGCCGACGGGAATCTCCGGCAGCTCCCGCGGCACGGGCGCCTTGGGCGTGGTGTAGCCCTCCAGGAAGGTGTAGCTGCGCGCGTCGAGGCGGACGCTGAAGTGCTCACCGACGTAGAGCCGCGTGCCTCCGCCGAAGTTGACGCCGGGGCGGATGAGCAGGGTCTGGCCCGGCTTGGGGAAGATGTCGGCGGCGGTGGCGGGAAGCGGCGGCACGGTGCCGATGTTCTCCTCCGGCTGGAAGGGCCAGGCGCGGTACGCAATGAAATTGGCCACAGCCCCGCCCAGAACGCCAAAAAGTTCCACGCGCGCGTTGGCGCGGTTGAAGAAGGAGAACTTCCCGTACAGCGGCTTGAGCACAAGGTTGCTCTCCGCGAACAGGCGCAGCTGGTCGACGTCAAAGGTGTCGTAGCCGTGGTTGTCCTGGAGGTCGTTGCCCTGCTGCGTGAAGTGGTTGAACCGGAATGGGCCAAAGCCCAGGTTCAAGATGCTGATGTCCGTCATGGGCGCATAGGTCAGGCTCAAGGCCTCCCATGCCAGGAAGTCGTTGAAGTGGAACGTGTAGCGGCCGGTGACGGTGCCGGCCTTGTACAGCACGTCCAACGGCAGCACGCCGCCTTCCAACGTGAACTCATGCTGCATGCGGTAGGTGCGGTTCTGGATGACCTGACGGTCGGCGCGCGCGGTTTCCGGCGTGAGCGCCAGGAACAACGCAGGAAGGGCGACGACGAGGAGCCGCATGGGATGCCACGTGCTCATGGGGACCTGTCCCAGACCAGGAAGCTCACGCCGGAGCCGAAATAGACGACGTTGCTGAGGGTGGCGGGGCCTTGCAGGAAATCCGCCGGGGAACGCGGTGGCGGCGGAATGCCGGACCACAGGATGTAATGCCGCGCATCCATGTGCAGCGCGAGCCAGTCGAAGAGGTGGAAACGGATGCCCGCGCCGTAGTCGGGGCCGGGGCGCCAGCTGGCCGAGTAACGCGAGAGCGCCACGCCGGCGAGCAGGTAGAGCTCCGCGTACCAGATCCAGCGGTTGAAGACGGCGAACTTGCCGTAGATGGGCTTGAGGATGACGTTGCTCTCGCCCAGCGCCAGGATGCGTTCCGTGTCGGTGAACTGCAGCCCGTAACGGTCCAGCATGCGCTTCTCCACGCCGCTGGTGATGTTGAACGAGTAGCTGCCGCCGGCAATCTCCCAGGCCCACAGGTCGGAGAGATGCAGCACGTACCGGAACGTGCCCACCACGCCGGTGTAGAGCGCATCCAGGGGATAGACGCCGCCGCTGAGGGAGAACTCGTGCAGCTTGCCAAAGCGGCGCTGCTGCACCACCTCCGCTTTCAGCGTCTGCTCCTCGTCGTCATAGGGAGACCAGGGAGTCACCGCGCTGGCGGTGGACGGCGCGCACCACAACACCGCCGCACACAGCAGCCACCCCGGCAGCATCCCCCAACGGCCAAACCTGGACCGCAACGCCGCGCTCATGCCAGTTGCACCCTTGCATCCGCGGCACCGTCGTCATGGCGACGGCAGGCCGCGCATTCAGTTCAGAAGCCAGCCTGCTTGAAGATGAACGGATAGGTCACCACCACCACGCCATTGCCGCGGGGCTTGGGGAACTGCCAGCCCTTGATCTTGTCGATCATGCAGTTGGTGGCGGCGGGCGAGGGCAGCGCGCCCACCTTGGTACGCACCACGGACACCGAGCCGTCCTGCTTGATGGTCCACTCGAAGACGACCTTGCCCTGCAGGCCCGGGTTCTTGAGCAGCTCCTTCTCGTAGCAGAACTGGATCTGACCCATGTTCTGGTTGATGACCTTGCTGATCTCCTCGCGCGAGAGCTCACCTTGCGCGGTGGCCTGACGGTGCAGCGCCATGGCGGGAGCCGCACGCACCTGGCCCTTGCCCTTGCCGCCGAGCGCACCGGGCCCCTCGCCCCCGCCTTCACGCAGGATGCTGTTGAGGCCCTTGGTCTCCACGCCACCGCCGGAGCCACCAATCTGCACGCCGGTGGTGGGGCCGCGACCAATGAGCGCGCTCACCTTGAAGCTGGACGCGCCGCCGGGGACCTTGACCGCGTTGATGTTGCTCACCGCCGCCAGCATGGTCTGGCTGCCCGCCGCGCCGCTGTTCTTGGGCAGCTTGGTGAGCGCGGCCAGGATGCCGGGCTGGGGCTTCTGGGCGGGCGGCCCGCCGCCGGGCGGGGTGGGCGGCTGCTTGCCG
>JBFMGU010000299.1:0-12464 GCA_040752415.1 Myxococcota bacterium | reverse complement strand
AGAAAGTTTTAGTTCCTTCACCTCCGACGAGACCATGCGCGCTTCATTCAGCAGTGGCGTGGTCTCGAACGGACTATGTGCGCGTTATTGTTAGAGTTCCATGGCCTCTGCTATCCGGACACACATGCTTGGACTCCATTCTCGGCCGGGAATGCTTGGGTAATCGTCTTCGTCTTAGCCGGAACCAAAGCTCGACCGAACCCGAGATGCATATCGGAGGTTCTCGCCTGTTCAACTATTGGGCCCCCGCCTTCCGATCATTTCGAGAGGGCGCGCTGCGAGCTGCAACCAAGATCCTGGACGGGTATGTCGGCGCTCACCAGCGTTGTCTGCTAACAACGCTTGATCTCGCCTCCTTCTACGACTGTATCGACCCGTCGTTCTTGGTCGATGATGAATTTGTCGACGCACTGGAGTCGCACGCACGTCGGCAGAACCTGAGATTTGATCCCGTCCTATATAAGTCGACCACACATGGCTTGCTTCGTGCCTACCAGCGCTTTCGAATCCAAGTTAAGCGCATTTTGAGGGTCGAACGCCAGATCGGCATACCCATAGGGGCTCTCACCTCAAGGGTCGTTGCCAACCTCGCCCTGGTTGAGTTGGACCGTCGCGCCATGGCATTGCCGACGGTAGTGCACTACGCGAGGTACGTTGACGATATTGTGTTCGTCGAGTCGGTTCCTGCGGACGAGTCGAACAAAGTAAGGGACGTCGTCGCGCGCCTCGTGCCACTCCGAGACTCCGCATCATCCAGAATGGTCCTAGATGCGGAAACATTGAAACGTCCCGGCAGCGACCTCTGGGTGCAACCGACCAAAGTCCGCGTCTTCGATCTGCAAGGGCCAGAGGCGCGAGCCTATGTGGATGCGGTTGACGCTGAACTGCGCAAGCTATCCAGTGAGCGGCGGCGGTTCCTCGATCCTCGAACGGGTGACATAGATGTGGCCGTTCTTCAAAGCCAAGACGGAGAGCGGGCTCGCAGTCTACGCGATGCAGATGCTCTTAGCCTAAAGCGGCTCGCAGTGGGCACGGCCGCGGACAAAGTTGTGAACGCTGCTACGTTTCTTCCACCGCACGAGGCAGCGCGATACGCGTCTGAACATCTTCAGGCCGCGGCAGAACTCGCCACCGATTGGTCCCGATGGATAGACTTCTTTGACACAGCAATGCGGATTCTCGCCGCAACGCTGGTCGCCTGCGACGACGAATCGTCAAGTCGTATCCTCTCCCGTCTATCAGCACGCATCGCGCTCTTGTCTGCGAAGGACGCCGAAAACTTTCCGATCTACTGGGGTGAGGATCGGCTGGAGGGGCCATCGTCACGCCGTCGCCTTACTTCATGGTTTGAGGCGCGCGTTCTTGAGCAGGTTTGTGCTGCAATGCCCCTCGACCGCACCCGGCGGTCACTGTTGAGACGGAGCACGCTACCCCATGGATGGATAGCCGATCGCAAACGACACGATGAAAGTACTCTGGTGGCCCATGCGCGACGCCTCAGGCGAGCTGATCTTCGGCTCTTGGACTGGGAGACTGACCTAGGCCAACAAGCGCCCAAGCTTCGCATCCACGCGCATGTGGCCGATGGACTTAGGCGCTCGCTACAGAGAGACCCAGAGTTTCAGGCAAGAGCGGGACCGTACAAGACATTTCTGGGGATCTGCCACTCGATTCGGGACGACGTGTATGATTGGATGAGCGAAGTTCAGCTTGCCTTGATGGTGCGTCCGCCGTCGTACTTTGACATCCTTTCTCGATGGATACATGGTGGAAATGACCCTGAGAAGGTACTGCCTGTCCTGAACGCCATTCGGGGCACTCGATACTTCCGACCTACCATGCGCAGAGATGGACCGCGCATAGTTGCTCCACCAGATGGCGTTCCAGGCACTCCCAGCCCCGACTCCACCAAGGTTATCTTGGGTAACCTTTGCCTAAGGGATTCGTGGTGGGAAGCGTCGCTGTCAAATCCGCACTACGGGAGAGATCGCCTTGACGGTCTCGCGAGGGTTCTGAATCGGTCGCTGGAGGAGTCCCAGCGAGGAGACGAACTCCCGTCTATTCTTGTGCTACCCGAGCTGTCCGTTCCCCGGACTTGGGTAAGGGGCATTTGCCGATTCCTCGCGAAATCGTCATTGGGCCTTCTCGCCGGACGTGAATACCGCATGGTTGGGACCAGGGCTTTCAACGACGCGTTTGTCTACCTTCCGCGCCCATTTCACTCATGTGCCTGGTGGGTGTGGCACAAGGGTCGTCCAGCCCGAGAGGAGGCAGAGCAGCTGACACGAAGAGGCGTGGGCTTCAGCGCACCCGACCCTTCCACCCGATTTATCACAGTCAGCAGTGAGCACGGTTGCTTCATCCCTCTGATCTGCAGCGAACTGATGGAACTCGCCACACGAGCGCAGTTGGTTGGCGCCGTTGACCTTCTCTTCGTGCCAGCATGGAACAAGGATACGTCGAGCTTCGAGCACTTCGTTCAGTCATCAGCGCTCGAGATTCACGCATTTGTCGGAGTCGCGAATAACGGCACCTATTCCGACTGCCGGGTGCGTACACCTCGACAAGCGCAGTGGGAGCGCGATGGATGCCGACTGATATCGCGAGGACAAGACGATGTGGTGTGTGCAACCTTGCCGGTCGGTGAGTTACGGTTGTTTCACAATGACCCACTCGATCCCGATCTGCGGAAGAAGTGGAAACCGTTGCCGCCATTATTCCCGACTAGGACAATCCGGTAACGTGATCTGAACGGCGCTGGCTGGCCGACTGCAATTCTAGAAGAATCCCAACTCTCTCCGAATCACGGCGAAGTCAAACCGATCCCCCTCCGGCATCCCCGCCTCTATGGACTCCATCTCCTTGAGCAACTGCTCCACCTTCTCGCGCCCCCCGCGCTGCTTCACCGCCTCCCGCGGCGTCTTTCCCTTCAGCGCGGGAAGCGGCACATCCGGCCACTTCCGGTAGTGCTCCGCTCTGAGCTGGAGGATGGCGGCCCGCAGTTCCGGCGGTGGAGGCTGTGGCGGTGCGCGCTTCTTGCGCTCCCCGTTCGACGACATCGGGTCCTGGTGCGTCCGCGCCCGGAAGGTCACCCGCGTCCCCGCGCGTCCCTCCACCGTCTCGCGCAACCAATCCGCGCGCTGGACGGAATTCGACTCCAGGATCAGCTCGTCCTTCTCCACACGCGCGTGGCCGACGATCACGTTGTCCAATCCCGCGCCCTTCGCCTTGGGCTTGCGCGTGAACACGAGATTGCCCTCGTCGCCCTGCTCCACTCCCGGGATGCGCTCCAGGTCGCGCAGCAGCGCATCATGCTCGCCGGGCGCAATGCGGAAGTGGTCCGCGGTGAAGAGCAGCGGGTCCCCGTCCATGTTGACCATCGTCGGTGGTGGCCGCCGGTCCAGCGCAGCCACCACGTTCCCCCAGAGCGTGAGCAAGTCCAGCGCGGTTTCCGGGTCCCGGAGCTTGCTGAGGGGCACGGGCTTCTTCTTTGCGCCGAGGCACGTGCGTATTTCCGCCACGACGCCGGCGCCTGGCTCGGGCGGCAGCGGGTTCGGGTGCACGCCGGCCAGCAGGGAGATCCCCGCCCAGTCGGCAACGCGCGTCAGCAGGCACATGCGCCTGGTCGCCACGCGGGACCCGCGGACCTCGTGGACGCGACGGGTTTCACCGGTGAAGAGGTCCTTGAGGTCCAGCCACTGTCCCGGCGCAACGTCCTGCACCTCCCACACGGAGAGATGCGCCGCCAACTGGGCTTCCAGCCAGCTTCGTTCGCGTTCGGTGAGCGCGGACCCATGCTCCGCGAGGTACTGCGCTGCCAGGGGGCGGCGCCTCCGGGCTGCATCGCGAACAGCGCGAGCGGCGCCACGATCTGTTCCGCGCCCTCGGAGTCCTCGCCGAACGCCGCGACGACCTCGTCGAACACGCTGACCAGCCGCGCGGGCCCCAGGCGCGACTTCGCGTGTTTGAGGATCCGTTCAAGCAACCTGATGTCGATGGCGTGGGTCTCGTTGGCCAACGCCTGCGGGCTGGCCCCGGCGCTCTCGTCGGCTTTCCCGTGACACGCCGTGAACTTCTTGCCGCTCCCGCATGGGCACGGCTGATGGCGCCCAGATCCGCGTGACATGCCACCTCCGAATCGACCACCAGCCAACGGTGGCATCGATTGCATCCTTGGAGGAAGCCCATTCCATCGGTCCCCCGCGCGCAGCGCCAGCGGCGAGTGATCCGTGCGACCCGCTGCGGTCACACATTGTCCCGTCGCTCGTCACCGCCAGCTCCCACGACGTGTTCCTTGGCCAGCGGGAGTCGGAACCAGAACGTGGAGCCTTCTCCCGGCGTGCTGACCACGCCCATCCTGCCGCCGTGGGCGGCGATGATCTGGTAGCTGGCGTGGAGCCCCATGCTGACGGTGCTGCGGTAGCCGCGCTCCCCCGCGGGCACGACTTCATAGAACGGCTCAAACACGTGCTGTTGGCGCTCCGGGTGGATTCCCACGCCGTGATCGGACACGGAGATGGTGACGTCGGTCCCGTGCTTCTCGGCGGCAGCCACCACTTCCGCGCCGGAAGGTGAGTAGCTGATGGCGTTCTCCAGCAGTCGCGCAATCACGCGGCCAAGCAGCTCGCGGTCGCCGCGCACCCACAACGCGCCCGGGGCCGCCACCACGCGCACGGGTTGCTCGCCGTTCCCTCGCGTGGCTCGGGCCACCACCTCGTCGAGCACCTCGTGAAGGTCCAACTCCTCCCGCTCCAGTGCCGCCGACCCCGCCTTGAAGCGCGCCACCAGCAGCAGGTCATCCGCCAGCATGGCAATCCGCTCCGCCTGTCGCCCCACCGCCTGCAAGCCCTGCTGCACGCGTTCCGCGGATTGCGTACCGGCCCTCAGCAACCTTGCCCACGTCTTGATGGTGGTGACGGGTGTCTTGAGCTCGTGCGCGGCGGCAACCATGAACTCCTCGCGGAGCGTGAGCGCTTCGCGCACCTGCGTCTCGCGCTGTTCCAGCTGCGCCTGCATCTGGTTGAACGCCTGCTCCAGGTCGAGCAGCTCCCGGTTGCGGGTGCGAAGCCTCAGCGCGCCCATGGCGCCGCGTCCCACCGCAAGGGCGGCGGACTGGAGCTGCCGGACGGGATGCGAGAGTCGCCGCGCCAGCCACAACGCCAGCCCTCCACTCAGCAGCGAGAGGAGCAGCAACACCAGGACTTCTCGTCGGAAGAGGGCCTGCAGGGGAGCCGTGGCCACCACGCGGTTCATGATCACGCCCACCACCCAGTGATGCCGTGGCGTCGGAACAAACGCGCCCAGGTGCACTTCGCCGGTGACGGGATCGGTGAAGGCCTCGCCCTGCGTGGCAACTCCGGAGAGCGCGCGGTGCACCAGGTCCAGGTTGATCATGGCGCGGGCGTCCTCGTCGGTGAGCAGCGGCGCTCCGGTGTGGAATGCCAGGCGTCCCTTCCGGTCCATGAGGAGCACCGCCTGCCCGGGGCTGAGTCGCATGGCCTGGTACTCGCGCGTGAGTCGGGCGGCGTGCAGCACCACGTGCACCACGCCCACCGGTCTGCGCTCCGCGTCGCGAATGGGCGCGCTGACCACAATCCCGGGCACGGGTGGCCGCATCAGCGTCACCACGTCGGAGAGCGCGGGCAGATTGGTGGCCATGGCCACGCGGAAGTAATCCCGCTGCGAGGCGTCCAGCCGCGGCTCCGCCGCCTGGTCGGGATTCCCGTAGCCACGGTTGATGCCGCGCGCGTCAAAGACGTTGACGGCGTCCACCCCGCCGTGGTCGCGCACCAGGTCGCGCAGGTGCTCGTCGAGCAGACGGGGGTCCATGGTGTGCGTCAGGGGGTCGTGGGCCACGGCGAGCGCCAGGCCCTCGGCCGCGTCGAAGACCTGTTCAATGTGCAGCGCGAAGGCCTGCGCGGAGAGCATCTGGAGATGCAGGGTGCTTTGCTGTTCACGCGTGAGGTTGGCGCGGAAGGTGGTGGCCAGCAGCACGACCACCGGGGACAGCACCAGGGCGAAGGACACCAGCAGGCTGGTGCGGAAGCTCACGCGGTTCATGGCGGAAGCAGCGGGCCGGCCCGGGACAGGAAGGCCGCGTAGGCCGCGCGCTGTCGACGACGACCATGATGGTCCGTGATGGCGTCCCACGCGTCCGCCAGGCGCCGCATGGCCCGTGGCACGCTGGCGCCCAGTCGGATGTCGGTGTCGGCAACGTGGAACGCCTCCGCGTACTCGGCGTGGCCGGGGATCATGAGGTCCAGGAACATGCGCCCGGACGCGGCCTGCGCCAGGGTGTCCAGGTACTCGCCCGCGGTGGGCCAGAGGGAGCGGTACACCTGGGAGCGGACGTGGGACAGGCGGTACGGGTCCCGCAGCGCCGCGGGGTACATGACGCGCCGCAGGCTGATGTCGGGGCTGTGCAGCCACTTGATGAAGAGATACGCCGCTTCCTTGTTGCGACTGTGCGCCGAGATGGACAGCAGGAAGCCCACGGACAACTGCGTGAAGCCGCCGGGAAGCAATGCGTAGCCGGTTCTTCCCGACACCTGGCTGCGCGGCAGGTGGGTCAGCCCCTCGTGCTCCGACCCGTACTTCTCGGCCCACCGTCCCAGGGGCGGCCAGAACGTGGCCATGGCGGCGCTGCCGGAGAGATAGGTGGAGATGACCACGTCCACGGCGGGTGGGTCGCCGGGGAGTGGCGGCATGACGTCGCGCAGCTGGGCCAGGCGCTCCATGGTCCGCACCGGGGCTCCTCGGCAAGCGCGGCGTCCATGGTCTCCGGGTTGAAGAAGCGACCACGCGCCACGCGCAACATGGTCTGGAACCAACCCCAACGGAGGTCGCGGGCAAACGGCGCCAGGCCGTAGCCATGCGGGGCCAACCTGGTCGTGAAGAAACGCGCGGCGTCGACGAACGCGGACCAGTCATAGCTGCGTGGGTCGCCCAGCGGGTGGCCGTGCTCCTGCTCGAACGCGCGCCGGTTCCGCTCGGACTCGAAGAGGTCGCGCCGGTAGAAGAGGAGGAGCGCGTCTCCGTCGTCAAAGAGGCCGTAGCGGCGCCCGCTCCAGTCACCCAGGTTGGCATATTGCGGCAGGAGGTCCGCCTCGTCGGAGTCCGCGCCGTGGGCGCGCTGGTAGGGGTCCAGCGGCTCCAGCGCGCCCGCGTCCACCAGGTCGGGAAGGAACGCCGGGGCCACGGTCATGCAGTCCAGCTCTCCGGCGCCGGCGTGGTGATCCTGCATGATGCGGCGGAACTGGTCCTGGGGCATGCCCAGCTCCACCACGTTGATGTGGATGCCGGTGAGGCTGTGCCAGAGCGGTCCGCTGAAGCGCAGCGGTTCCTGGGCCTGCAGGCCGGTCTCCCAGCCCACGTTCAGCGTGACGCCGCGGAACCTGCGCGCGGCCTCCACGGTGTCGCCCGGGTCCGGGGAGCCACCGACGAGCCCCAACAGGCGCGCCTCGTTCTCACGGAATCCCCATCCCGCCGCGCCGCCAGCCACCAGGCAGCGGGCAAACCCGGCCAGCAGCTCGCGTCGTGAGATCAGCAATGCTGGAGGTGCCTTTCCACGGTTTGCAGGAGCTCGTCGACGTCGAACGGCTTGCCCAGCACTCCCGCGGCGCCAATCTCGGCGGCGGCGGCGCCGGCGTTTTCCGCGGCGGTCATGACGACAATGGGCGCCACCGGCCCATGGCGGACCTGGAGCTCCCGGGCAAAGGCCCGCCCGTCCATGCGTGGCATGCGCATGTCCAGCATGATCAGCGCGGGCGGTGACTCGGCCAGGTGTTGCAGCGCCTCGGTGCCGTCGCCGGCGGACCGCACCTGGAATCCCGCGCTGGCAAGGCACAGCGCCACGCAGTCGCGAAGATCCACGTCATCGTCGACAACCAGGACATACGCGTTTTGGCACATCTGCCCCCTCGCAAGGCGTCACGCGCCTCACACCAGAACGAGCGCGAAGCGCGTCAGGGCCCTGGCGGATGTACTCGTGTCCGGGAACTCCCGCACGACGGACTCCCCGCCTGACGTCGGCGTGGACAAAGCGTGCGCTCAACGGGGCCGCGGGTTTGGGCACGCGCGCAACCGGCCGCGCCTGGGCCATGGTCCGCGACTCTGCTGGGTCTCGAGGGGGAGCGCGGTCGTTCTCACTGGCACCGGGCGAGCGTCACGTCGCGGAGGGTCGGTGCGAGGCCCGGGGTGATGCCCTGGCAAGCCGGCCCACGACGTCGCGTGGTGCCACGCGCACGGACATCCCGGCGCTTCACGCCGCGGCGCGCTTCTTCCCGAACAGCTCTTCCGGGCTCGTGATGTGCCCGGCCAGCGCGGTGGCCGCCACCACGTACGGGCTGGCCAGGTACACGTCGCCCGGACCGCTGCGACCGGGGAAATTCCGGTTGATGGCGCTGATGGTGACCTCCGCGTCGTTCTTGCTGACGCCGGGTCCCGCCTTGATGCACGCGCCGCAGCTCGGCTCAATGACCTTGCAGCCCGCCGCCTCGAACACCTTCAGGTAGCCCTTCTCGACGGCGTACTGCTTGATCCGCTGGCTCCCGAACTGGATGTACATGGCCACTTCCGGGTGCACCTTCATCCCGCGACGCAGCCCCTCCTCCAGCACGCTGGCGTACATGTCCATGTCGGTCATCTTGCCGCCGGTGCAGGAGCCGCCATAGGCGATGTCGACCTTGATGTTGCCCTTCTCCTTCATCAGCTCGTCGAGGAACACGCCGTTGCGCGGGTCGCCGGGCTTGGCCACCACGGGACGGATCTCGCTGAGGTTGATCTTGAAGGTGGCCACGTACTGCGCGTCCTTGTCGGCGAACAGGAAGCGCTTGCGCACCGCTTCGCGGTCGATTCCCGGTCGATTCGCGGCCAGGTAGTCCAGCGTGACGTCATCCGGCTCCACCACGCCCGTCGTGGCGCCGGCCTCCACGGCCATGTTGGTGAGGGTGGCGCGCTCATCCATGTTGAGCAGCTTCACCGCCGGCCCGCCGAACTCCAGCACCTGCCCAATGGCCTTGCCGCTCTTGATGTAGTCCTGCGCCATGATGAACAGGATGATGTCCTTGGCGCAGATGTCGGCGGCGGGCGTGCCCACCAGCTCATAGCGGACGGTCTGCGGCACGGTGACGCGGATGTCGCCGGTGTACCAGGCATTGGCCACGTCGGTGGAACCCACGCCGAAGGCGAACGTCCCCAGCGCGCCCGCGGTGCAGGTGTGCGAGTCACTGCCAATGACGAGGTCACCCGGCAGCGCCAGGTCCTCCAGCACCGCGTTGTGACAGATGGCCTGGGAGCCCACCACCTTGCCGGAGGCGTCCTTGATCTCGTCGTAGAGGCGGATGCCCTGGCGCTTGCAGAAGTCGCTTTGCACCACGGCCAGGTTGTCGGCCAGCTTGAGCAGCCCCATGTCCTTCTGCTTCTGCGGCATGACCTGGCCAATGAAGGTGAGGTGGTCGCGGAAGGCCACCACGGACCTGGGGTCCTTCACCTTGGCGTCCTTGCCAAACCCCTCGACGAAGCACGCCTCCGCCATGGGCGTGACGTACTCGTGGGTGAAGCGCAGGTCGGCGCGACAGAACAGCGCATCCCCCGGCTTCACCGCGGTGACGCCGAGCTTGCCGGTCTTGGCGTCGGCCACCGCGTTGCGGGCGATGATCTTCTCCACCAGCGTCATGGGCCGCGCCGGCGTGGTGATGACGGGCGGGGCCACCTCGCCGCTGAGGCGCTTGCGGTTGTACGCAAACAGCCCGCCCGCCTCGACAATCGCCGCGCTGATGGCATCCAGCCCCTTGGTGAACTCACTGATGGGAATCTCCTCGCCGCGCTCGATGCGCTCGAGCAGCGAGAAGTCCGTCGACGTGAGCAGGCCGATGTTCTGGCAGTTCTGCCCGTAGATCTTCTCGATGGTCTTGGCGATGACCAGCTTCACGCCCGCCACCTTCTCGGCGTACGGCGCGGTCTCGCGTGAGGAGCCGCAGCCCTTGCTCAGTCCGCTGACGATGACGGCGGGCTTGCGGTTCTTGATGCTGTCCTTCTGCACCACGCCGCCGCGCAGGCCCACCAGGCAGTAGTCGCCCAGCGTCTCGTCGTACCAGAAGCAGACCCAGCCGGGGGTGAGCTCGTCGGTGGAGATGTTGTTGATGAGGGGGCGGTTGGGATCATGGGTGAGCTTCTTCCCGTCGAGCTGCTCCTTGAGGAGGTTGGGATCCTCGGTGAGGAAGAGCACTTCGTTGGGGATGCGGATGGTCTGGGCCGGGCTCATTCAGGATCTCCTGGGTGTGACGCGCCGCCCCACCGCGCAGCGCGGCGCATGGCTATCCGAGCGCGTGCCACCGGGCAATGCGTCGCGCAGCGGTTGGGCACCGACGCACGTCTCGCGCATCCGCCTGGCACGGTGCATTGCCCACGCCGCCCTCCTCCTCGGTTGTACCGGCGACCCCAGCGGGGACAACCGCCCGCCATCACCTCGAGCTCCGACGGCACGTAGACAGTGTCGTCGAGCGCCGCGGCCAGCAGCGTGAACGGCGCCAGGTCCCGCACGCGGACACCATGCTTCTCGTCGGGGAAGCGCGGAATCCTCGGGCACGAGCGTGAGCGGTACCCATCGGCTCGTCGGGGAGTGACGCGGGGTTCGCGCTTCGCGGAACGGCGCACGGATTTCCGTGACGAGCACCGCACCCGTCACCCACGAGATCATGCTCCACCCTCCGCGGCACCCGTGCGGGTTGAAGCGGGCTGCAAACCTTGATGCGCAAACAGCGTGCACGGCCCGCAACGCGCTGCGGGGGCGGGGGTCGCGTGTGGACTGGCGTCCCCGCGTCAGGTGGTGGCGAACGCTCGGCGCCGGGGCATGGAGAGATCCTCAGGGTGGGCGGAGTGGTCCCTCGGTCAGGGAGCCTTTGCCGGGGGGCGGCCCATCCGCTATCGGGTGCGTGGGCAACTCATTCGGCCGCCCCCTCTTTTCACCCGCACGCGGCCAACTGCCCTGGAGCCAGCATGAAGCCATTCGGCCAGACGGAGATCGTGTTTCTCGCCGCCAAGCGGACGGCCTTTGGGACGTTCAACGGTGCACTGAAGGACCAGACCGCCACGGACCTCGCGGTGGTGGCCAGCAAGGCGGCGTTGACGCAGTCGCAGGTCAACCCGGAGGACGTGAACCACGTCATCTTCGGCAACGTGTGCCAGACCAGCGCGGACGCCATCTACCTGGCGCGCCACGTGGGCCTGCGCAGTGGTCTCCCGCAGCACGTCCCGGCCCTGACGGTGAACCGGCTGTGCGGCAGCGGTTTCCAGGCGGTGGTGAGCGGCGCGGAGCAGCTCATGACGGGGCAGGCCAACTGCGTGCTCGTCGGTGGCACGGAGTCCATGAGCCAGGCGCCGTTCGTGGTGCGCGGCGCGCGCACGGGTCTGCCGTTTGGCAAGCCCACGCAGTTCGAGGACACGCTGTGGAGCGCGCTGACCGACTCGTACACCGGTCTGCCCATGGCCATGACGGCGGAGCTGCTGGCAGAGCAGTACCGCATCAACCAGGGCGAGGTGGATGAGTACAGCATGCTGAGTCAGAAGCGGGCGGCGGCGGCGCAGGAGGCGGGCCGCTTCAACGACGAGATCACGCCGGTGGAGCTGCAGAGCAAGAAGGGCACCACGCAGTTCGTGAAGGATGAGCACCTGCGTCCGGAGACCACGCTGGAGGGGCTGAAGAAGCTGCCCAAGGTGTTCAAGAAGGACGGCGTGATCCACGCGGGCGCGGCCAGCGGCATCTGCGACGGCGCCGCGGCCCTGGTGATGGCCACCGGCGACTTCGCGCGCAAGCGCGGGCTGCGGCCGCTGGGGCGGCTGGTGGGCTGGGGCGTGTCGGGCTGCGACCCGAAGATCATGGGCATTGGTCCCGCGCCGGCCATCCGCGCCGCGCTGGAGCGCACGCAGAGCACGCTGAACGAGGCGGACCTCATTGAGGTGAACGAGGCCTTCGCGCCGCAGTACCTGGCGGTGGAGAAGGAGCTGGGGCTGAACCGGGAGAAGACCAACGTCGACGGCGGCGCCATTGCGCTGGGTCACCCGCTGGGCGCCAGCGGCGCGCGCATCACGGCGCACCTGCTGTACTCGCTGAAGCAGCGGCAGGGCCGCTACGGCATTGGCAGCGCGTGCATTGGCGGTGGCCAGGGCATGGCGGTGATCGTCGAGTCGTTGTGATGTGGTGAACGCGCGTCGCGGGTCTCCTTCCTAGAGACCCCCGACGTCGTGCGGCTGGGATTCCCTTCCAGAACCACTGTGACCAATGGGTTGGTGGCGAGTTGGCCCCCCCACCCGGCCGCCTTCGCGTGCACGGAGTCCTCGACGTGGCGGCCGACCTCCCCCACGGCGTGGGGAGGTGTAGATGTGCCGCCTCGTTCAATCCGTTGTGCAAGTGGGCGGCACGGACTCAGTGATGCCTTGTGCCGCGCTCAGCCCATTGTGAGACC
>JBFMGU010000298.1:0-12475 GCA_040752415.1 Myxococcota bacterium | reverse complement strand
TCCAGCGGACCACGACCTGGAGTGCGGCGGGCCCTCGCCGCCCTGGTCAGCGTCGAGCGGTTTGGACAACCGTCAAGGGTCCACGCGCCTCGCCCGACGTCATTGAGCCCCAGGGCTGTTCGGCCCGTTGTGAACGCGATCGGCGCTGGCCAGGGCGGCGAGGGCCCGCCGCACTCCAGGTCGTGGTCCGCTCACGACGTCGGCAACCCCAATTGGCCACCTTGCTCTGACGCAGCCCCCAACCCCTTACCGCGGTCCGCCAGCCTCGCCGGCCGGGGGCTCATCCACGCAGACGCGGTTGCGCCCGGTGCGTTTGGCCTCGTACAGGCGCGCGTCCGCCCGGGCGTAGAGCTGCTGCGGGTCGTCGTCATCACCGCGCGGCCCGCTGGTCACGCCCACCGAGATGGTGACGTTCGCCTCCGGCAGCCCGCCAAGGCTGTTGGCCTCCACCTTCGCGCGGATGCGCTCCGCCATTGCCACCGCGCCGGCGAGCGGCTCCCCGGGCAGCACCACCGCGAACTCCTCGCCGCCCACCCGCGCGAGGATGTCGTAGGAGCGCATCTCGGAGGTCAGCGTCTGCGCCAGCGAGACCAGCACCGCATCGCCCTTGGGATGTCCGTACCAGTCGTTGATGGACTTGAACTTGTCGACGTCCACCAGGAGCAACGAGAGCTGCTGCTGCGTTCGTCGCGCCCGCGCGAGCTCCGCCTGCAACGCCTCGTCAAAGCGGCGGCGGTTGGCCACGCCGGTGAGCGGGTCGGTCATGACCATGCGCTGCATCTGCCGGTACATGCGCGCCAGGCTGATGTTGGTCTCCGTGCGCGCCAACAGCTCCTCCAGCGCCACCGGCTTGGAGAGGAAGTCCGAGGCCCCGAGCTTGAACCCCTGCACCCGGTCGGACACCGCGTCCTGCGACGTGAGCAGCAGCACGGGCAGCTCCAGGCGGGAGTGCCGGCTGCGCACCGCGCGCAGGAAGGAGTACCCGTCCATGGTGGGCATGTTGACGTCGCACAGCACGCAGTCGATCTGCTCGGAAACCACCAGCTTCAGCGCCACCGTGCCGTCGGAAGCCTCCAGCACCCGGGCGCCGCCCTTCTGCTCCAGCATCTCCCGCAACATGGTGCGCATGCTGGGGCTGTCGTCAACCACCAGCACCGTGGGGACGTTCTCCGGAAGGGCAGCCGCTTCCATCATTAGCGTGTCTTTAGAGCGTTGCGCCGCGCCTGTCATCCCCGCACCACCTTCACCTCGTGCACCTTGGGCCAGGCATTTCCATCATTCCCGCCGCCTCCACGACGTGGAAATGCAGGCCTCCGGCCTCCGCGTCGGGTGCGCGTGGTGGATACCAGGTGTGCCTCAACCCACCCCCGCATACCGCGCGGCGCGCGCCGGCCGTTGCCCGTGCAACATCCGACGCAACGTCAGTGCGTCCCCCGGCGCCTGACAGTTCACGTCGTTGTTGAAGTACGCGAACAGGTCCTTGCCCTGCTGCACCGCGTGCTCGCGCATCCACGCGGACCAGCGGCGCAGGTTCTCGTCGGGATAACCGCCGCGGTACCTCTCCTCCGTGCCGTGGAAGCGCACGTACACGCAGGGACCCACCACCATCCGCGGCGCCGCGCTTCCACGCATGTCGTGCAGGCACATGGCCACGCCGGCGCGGTCCAGCAGCGCGTACACCTCCGGCGTGTACCAGCTGGGCTCGCGGAACTCGATGACGTGCAGGACGTCGCGGGGAAGGACGTCGAGGAAGGCGGCCAGGCGCTCGGTGTTCACGCGCCAGTGCGGCGGCAGCTGGTAGAGCACCGGTCCCAGCGTGGGACCCAGGATGCGCAGCACGTGGAACATCCGCGCCAGCGGCTCCGCGGGGTCCTTCAGCTTCTTCATGTGCGTGAGGAAGCGGCTGGCCTTCACGGCGAACAGGAAGCCGGGCGGCGCACGCTCGCGCCAGGAGCGCACCGCGGACTCGGTGGGGAGCCGGTAGAAGCTGTTGTTGATCTCGACGGTGTCGAAGACGCTGGCGTAGAACGCGAACCGGCCGCCCACCTTCAGCCCCTCGGGATAGAACCGACCGCTCCAGCCCTGGTACTCCCAACCGCTACAGCCCACGCGGACCTGCGCTTCCCGACGACGCGCCATGCCTTGCCGTAGCCAAGCCCCCGTGACGGTCAAGCCTGGCCGTGGCCTTGGCGTGGCCTCAACATTCTGAGAGGTGCTGCTTCCCCACCTCACGGACGCCTCCTTGCCGCGCCTGGTGGATGCATGGTCCCGCGCGTTTCACGAGGTGGCCCGCCGCGTGCTTGGGTGGGTGGCAGGAGGCATGGCCATGACGACATTCGCTCGCTGGGTCTCGGTTTCCCTGTTGCTGCTGGGCGCTTGCGGCGGTGCGCCGGAGGAATGCACCACCGCGGAAGCCACAACGGACCAGTTCTGCGTGCCCGCCACGGCGGAGGCGCAGCAAGCCCTGACGTTGCAGGCCCGCCCCACGGGATGCAGCAACGTGTGCAACGGTACCGTCGAGTTCCAGTGTGAGGTGGTCGTTCAAGGCACCGTCATCACGCTGGGGCTCTCGCGCACCGAGTGTGTCGAGGAGCAGCGGCCGCAGCCGCCGTTCATGTCCAGCTCCGAATGCACGCTGGCGTGCGCCATCCCGGACCCGGTGGCGTGCAACGTGCCGGCGCTGGCGGCAGGGACGTACACCGTGCGCGCGGAGGGAGCGGCGGACCAGACGCTGGAGGTGGCGTCGGGCGGGGCCACGCAGTGCACGGTGGGCAGCCTGTGAAGAAGGGCTAACATGCGCAGCACGGATCAGGGCCGGCGGGTGCGGGTCCGGGGAGAGGCGCATGAGAGGTCTCTGGCTCGTCGTGATGGTGGTGGGTTGCGCGGGGACCACGGGGACCACGCCCGGCCCCTCCGACGCCGCAGTCACCGACGCCGCGCTTGTCCTGGACGCGGGCTCAACCGAGGATGCCGCGGTGCCGCTCACGGTTCGCACCCTGGTGACGCTCGGCTCGTCGTCCACGGCGGGCGCGGGCGCTTCACGCGAAGCAACCCGCTACGTCAACCTGGTGGCGACGCAGCTGGGCGCGCGACTGGTGAACCTGGGAAGCGGTGGCCAGACCGTGACGCAGGTGCAGTCCACGTATCTGCCGCGCGCGCTGGAGGCGCTGGATGCGGGGCCGCGGCCGCCCAACGTCGTGGACGTGGTGACGTTCCTGCCGTTCACGGACTTTGACCGCCTCGACGCCAACGCACTGGCCAACGGTTACGACACGGTCCTGCAGCAGCTCGACCCGACGGGCGCGTTCGTCGTGTTCGGCGTGCCGACCATTGACGAGCGGTACGCGTGTGGAAGCCGCGGTGACCTGCGGGGCCCGGACGGGGAATGCTACGACCCCGCGCTCGTCGACGATTACGCGGAGAAGGGCGACGCGGTGCGCACCATGCTGCAAGGCCACCCGCTCGCCTCCGCTGCCGACATCCCGCAGCAGCAGGCGCAACATCCCGACTGGCAGCAGCCGGATGGGCATCCCAATGACCTGGGCCACCAGGACATCGCGCGACACTTCCTCGTGGCCATCCGCGCGCGGCGGGGTGCTTCGCAGTAGTTTCCGTCGTCAGGCGGCGGCAGACGTGGACCCCGTGGACGCACCTGCGGCCTGGGGCTTCTGCAACTTCGGCAGCGTCACGAAGCGGAAATGCACCGCGCCCAATACGAGCATTCCGAAGAAGATGCCCAGCACCATCGGCGAGCTCATGGAGAACGCCACGAACGCCACGAGCGCAATGGCCAGGGCCACGGCGGGGAACACCGGGTACATGGGCGCAATGAACGGCCGCTCCAGTTGCGGCTCCTTCTTCCTGAGCGCAAACAGCGAGATCATGCTGACGATGTAGAGCACCACCGCGCCCAAGCCGCTGAGGGTGATGAGCTCGTCGGTGCGCTCGGTCAGCACCGCCGCCGCGCCAAAGATGCCCGGCACGATCACCGCCCAGTACGGCGTCTTGAAGCGCGGGTGCAGGTCCGCCAGGAAGCGCGGCAGGTAGTCCTCACGTGCGAGCGCGAACACCTGGCGCGAGTAGCCCATCATGATGCCGTGGAAGCTGGCGATGAGACCGAAGAGCCCGAGGTAGACCATGAGGTGCGTCATGGGATGGTCGGGCGAGAGCACCGTGGCCAGTGCCTTGGGAAGCGGAGAGTCATCCTTCACCAGCTCCGGCCAGGGGAGCACGCCGGACGTGCAGGTGAGCGTGCCGAGCGCCAGCACCACCAGCGTCAGGATTCCGGCGATGTAGCCCTTGGGAATGTCCTTGCGCGGATTCACCGTCTCCTCTGCGCTCATCGCCACGCCTTCAATGGCCAGATAGAACCAGATGGCAAACGGCAGCGCCGCGAACACCCCGCTCCAGCCATTGGGCATGGGATCCCTCATGATCAGCGCGGTGTCGACGTGCGGCCCGGTCAGGAAGAAGAACAGGAACAGCTCGAAGGCCGCCGCCGCCGTCACAACGAGCTCGAAAGTTGCCGCCAGGCCCACGCCCAGCACGTTGATGATGCCAAAGACGAAGAACGCGCCAATGGCCACCGCGTTCACCGACATCGAAGGCACGCGGAAGTTCACGTAAGCGCCAATGGCCCGGGCGATGGCCGGCGGGGCAAACACGAATTCCACGACGGTGGCGAAGCCCGCGATGTATCCGCCCAGGGGGCCGAGGGCGCGTCGCGCGAAGGCGTAGGGACCGCCGCTGTGCGGGATGGCGGTGGCCAGCTCCGTGTAGCTGAAGATGAAACACACATACATGACGGTGATGACGAGCGTGGCAATCATCATCCCCACCGGCCCACCCTTGGCGAGACCGTAGTTCCAGCCGAAGTAGTCCCCGCTGATGACCAGGCCCACCGCAATGGCCCAGAGGTGGATGGGTGTCAGCACGCGCTTGAGCTCTTGACCACCAGTCATGGATTTCCTCCGGCAACGGTTGCGGACAACGACGAGGCAGGTTCGGACTTGGCCGCGCGCACCACCTTGAGGAACGCGTCGGTGAGGGAATGCGCCTGGGCCGCGGCCTTCAGCTCGCTCACGGTGCCTTCCGCCATGACGCGCCCGGCGTGGATGAGCACCGCGCGGTCCACGACGAGCTCCGCGTCGGCCAGGGCGTGGGTGCACAGCAGCACCGCTTTCCCCTCGGCGCGCAGCTCCTGGATGGTGCGCAGCAACAGGTCCACCGTCTCGGGGTCCAGCGCGGTGGTGGGCTCGTCGAGGATGACCACGTCCGGCTCATGCACCAGCGCGCGGGCCAGGTTGGCGCGTTGTCGCTCCCCGCTGGAGAGCGTGCCCACGCGACGCTCCTTGAGGACGTGCAGCTGCAAGCGGTCCAGCCAGCGCGCCACCTGCGCGTCGACGCGCGCGTGCTCGAGATCATGAAGCGCCGCGAACAGGCGCAGCGTCTCCTCGACGGTGTGACGCGGATACAGCAGCGTGTCCTGCGCCAAAAAACCCATGCGCGCGCGCGCCCGCTCCGGCTCCTCGGCAACCTCCACGCCGGAGACGCGGCTGCGACCCTCGTCGGCGCGCGCCAGGCCACACATGATGCGCAGCGCCGTGCTCTTGCCCGCGCCGTTGGGACCAAGCAGGCCCACCACCTCCCCCGGCGCCACGGCGAGCGAGAGGCCGCGCAGCGCGGGAACCCCGTCGTAGGCGCGCCACAGGTTGCTGGCCCACAGCCCACGCTCGAAGGCGGGACCGGACTGGGGCAGGGCGGTGTGGCTCGTCGACACCGCGGCACCACTAGCAGCACCACGCTTTTTTTTCACCGCGTCCTTGACAGCGCGGGCGCGGGGATTTCCTATGCGCGCGTCTGCCCGGAACCCATCGTCAAGGAGATGACCATGCGCACGTCGCTGTTCTCGTCGTTGCTGGCGCTGGCGCTGCTGGCCGCGTGCAAGGCGGAGAAGCCCGCTCCCGCGCCCGCCGCCGCGCCCACCCCTGCTGCTCCCGCTGCCGCTCCCGCTGCTCCCGCCACGCCCGCCGGTGGCGCCGCGGTGGCTGCTGCCGCGGTCCCCACGCCGCTGGGTCTGCCGGAGCTGCCCGACAGCGCCGACAACCCCACCACCGCCGCCAAGGTCGCGCTGGGCCACGCGCTCTTCTTCGACAAGCGTCTCAGCAAGGATGACTCCATGGCCTGCGTGGGGTGTCACCTGCCGGACAAGGGCTGGGCCACGCCCAATCCCGTCGACGCGAAGGTGGGCGGCGGCATGAACAAGCGCAACGCGCCCAACCTGCAGAACGTCGGCTACCACAGGCTGTTCTACTGGGATGGCCGCATGCCCACGCTGGAAGCGGTGAGCAACGCGGCGTGGAAGGGCCAGCTGGGCGCGGAGCCGGCGGAGATTGCCAAGAAGCTCAACGCCGTTGCCGGCTACCAGGAGATGTTCCAGAAGGCCTTCAACGCCGAGGCCACCGCCGACAACATCCCGCAGGCCCTGGCCGCGTTCCTGCGCACGCTGAAGAACGGTGAGAGCGCGTTTGACCGCTTCACCAAGGGGGAGGCCGCCGCGCTCACCGAGCAGCAGCAGCGCGGCTGGAAGCTGTTCCAGGAGACGGGCTGCATGCAGTGCCACGTGCCGCCGCTGTTCACCGACACGGGCTTCCACAACGTGGGCATCGGGATGGAGGCGGCGGAGGACAAGCTGGACAAGGGCCGCACCGACGCCACCAAGGACGAGGCGGACAAGGGCAAGTTCAAGACACCCTCCCTGCGCGACGCCGCGCGCACCGGTCCGTACTTCCACGACGGCAGCGCCAAGACGCTGGAGGAGGCCATCACGGTGATGGCGCAGGGCGGGAAGAAGAACCCCAACCTGGACCCGCTGCTCAAGCCGCACGACCTCAAGCCCGAGCAGGTGGCGGACCTCAAGGCGTTCATCGAGGGGCTCAACGGCAAGAGCACCTACGCCGGCCCGCCCGCCTCCCTGCCGCAGTGACGACGTGCGCGGGCCCTGGCCTCCTGGGTTCGGGGCCCCGCGTCCTCCCGTCCCGTCCATAGCCTGATTCGCCGCCGCTTCGTCCGGGTGCGCAAGGGTTGCGGCGTCGTGGCGCATAGCGTTGTTGCGTCCGCGGCGAAGGTGTGGGACTCACTTTCACGCTCAAGCTAAACGGTATCTCGTGCCTGGGGGGCTCATGTCCGCGCGCGCGCGCATCCTGGTTCCGTTGGTGCTTCTCGTCGGTGGTTGCCCGGAGGAGGAATCCACGGAGCTTCCACCGCCCACCCACATCAAGCCCAGGAAGGAAGCGCCGGTGGTCCAGGACCCCCCGGTGCCGGTGCAGGCCCCCGTGGACCTGCGGGAAGCGTTGGCGCGCGCCTACCGCCTCCAGCCCGACCCGCGTTGCCTCACCGCGCTCAGCGACGTGATGGCGCTGAAGACCGGTCAGCCCCGCGTCCTCGCCACCGCCACGTTCGAGAAGGACCACTGGCTCATCCGCCATGGCAGCACCGACGTGGGAACGCTGCCTGGGGTTCCCTCGCTCGCGGATTGTTTCGCGTTGCTGGAGCAGGTGACGAGGGTGGAGGAGGCCGCGTCGGACAAGAAGGCGAAGCGGGGCTTGGCGCCCACCGCCAAGGGCTTGATGCCGGTGAAGGATGCGCTCGCGGCGGCGGTGGCGTCGGGAAAGGCGTGGGAAGCGGGACAGCACGACGACGGAATCCTGCAGACGGGTTCCCACGCCATGGTGTCCCTGGTGGCGCACCTGCCCGACACGATGGACGCCGGTGACGCGATGTTCGCTCGCGCGTTGGCGGTGGTGGCCCTGGCGCGGGCGCGCAATCCCCAGGCGGTGGCGGCGGATGAAGCGCTGCTGGCCAGTCTCCTCGGTTACCACGACGCTGCGCTGCAGGCCGCCGCGTTGCTTCCCAAGAACGACCCGGTGGCGACGTACGTGCGTCAGGACTCCAAGGCACTCAGCAAGCTCGGCAATGGTCGCAAGGCTCCCTATGCGGCCCGCTACCTGCTGGCGCGGCACATCCGGGAGACCGGGCGAAATGAGCTGAAGATGCCGACGGTGGACGCAGGCAAGCGCCCCGGTCTGGCAACGTTGTCCACCGGGTTGCTCGCGTCGGACTTCGAGACGCGGCGCCAGCTCGCCACGAATGGCCCGGCCACGCTGTTTGCGCTGGTGGCGGCGGACGTCCCGCTCCCCACGGACGGCAAGGTGCTCCACGCCTATGACGCGTTGCTGGACGCGCGTGAGGGTGATGCGCCGGGTGCGTTCCTCGCCGGCGGCCTGCGCAAGACGTACTTCCAGGTGTGGATGTACAGCGCGCTGTACGCGGGTGCGGAGTTCGTGGTGGAGCAATTGTCGTCGGAACTGGCGGCGCAGCAGATGGCGGAGCGGCTGCAGGATGCCAGGGATTCCTCCTTCGCGGACTTTGTGCGGTGGTTCGAGCAGCGCGCGCAGGCCAAGCGGGGAAAGGCGGACCGGGGAACGTTGCTGGCCGAGCTGGGCAGCGCTTCGCGCTTCGGGGTGGCGGCGTCGTTCGACACGTTCAAGGACCTGCAGCGCACCCTGGACTGGGGTGACCCCACGACCGTCACCGCGGTGAAGCGCCTGGTGGCGCGCATGGATACGCGCTCCAGTCACCTGGATGCCCTGGCGGACATGGCGGAGCATGGGCTGCGCGACCTGGCCATGGTGGAACGGCTCCGACGGACGCGTGTGGCTCGCGGCCCGCAGCATCATGCCAGGGACGTGGGCTGGGTGGCCTTCCGCGACGGGGACCGGGCGGGAATGAAGCGCGCGCTAAGTTCCGATGCACTCCCGTTGGCCTTGCGTCGTGTCCTCGTGGAGGCGCTCGTCGAGGCGAAGGAACTGAAGCCCGCGGAGGCGCAGCGCCACCTGGCCGCGGCGGTGCAGAAGTCCGGCAAGGGGTGGTCGTCGTGGAAGGTGCTGGTGGATTTCCTGGAGGCCCGTCACGACGAGGCCGCGGCCCTGAAGGTGGTGGAGGGATGGCGTCGCCAGGCGTCTCCGCGTGGGCTGGAGGGGCTGGCCGCGCAGACCGCGCATGCGCGCCTGCTCCAGAAGACCGGGCAGCTGCGGGAGGCCTGGAGCGTGGTGGAGCCCGCCATCCCCAGCCGGTACGGCGCGGCCATGATTCGCGGCTCACTCATCCTCTCGGCGCTGGGACGCAAGGAAGAGGCGGAGAAGCTCGCCCGCGACGGATTGGCGCGTTACCCGGATTCCGATCAGCAGGTGGCCAACGTGGCCGAGGTGTTGTGGCGTCACGACGACGTGAAGGGAGCGGCTGCCACGCTGGCGCATCCGCCCCGTCCGCTGAGCACGACCGCGTGGCGCTGGAGCGTGGGGCCGGTGGCGGCGTCGGTGTTTGCGCAGGATCCGGAGCGGCTCATCCGCGCCACGGAAGCGCTGGTGGCGGAAGGGGCGGCCCCCGGGAACCTCATCCAGCTCGCGCTGGCGTTCGACGACGCGAAGCTTCCCGCCCTGGCCTTCGAGGTGGGCTCGCGGGTCCGCGTGGGTGGCATGGAGGGCCTGGACATGGCGGTGCAGGCCTATGTCCCGCTCAAGAAGACCAAGGGCGAGGAAGCGGCACGCACGTGGCTCAAGTCGCAGGTTCCGCCGCCGCTGCATCCTCCCTTCCCGATGTTTGCCTTTGGCGTGGGGGAAGACACGCTGCTGTGGGGAATCACCGCCGAGCCCAGCGGCAACACCGAGCACGACGACTTTGCCTGGCTCATGCGCGCCGCCGCGGCGGCCCGCTCCCCGGCGTTGATGGAGAAGCACCGCGAGGAGTTGAACAAGCACTATGAGGGTCCGCGTCGCGGCTACTACGACGACCTCGGCCGCTTCATGATGGGACGACTCGAGGAGTCCGCGGTGCTGGCGCACACCGGCAATCCCAAGCGGATCTGCGAGGTGGCCTATTACGTGGGCCTCAAGGCGCACAGCGAGGGACGCGTGCGTGACGCCGTGGATTGGTACCGCGCCACGGTGGAGACGGGTGCGCGCACCAATGGCGAGTACCGGTGGGCGCACACTCAACTGGCGCAGTGGATGACGTCGGGAAAGAGCGTGGCGCGCTTGGAGGAGGAGCTGAGGAAACCGCGTTGAGCGGCTCCCGCAAACCCCGCCGGAATTGAAGGCAGCGCCTCATGCCGCGTAGAGCAGGATCACGAAACGGGTGTGCGGGTTGAGCGGCGCCCTGGAGTGCGGTGCGAAACACGATCCGTCGTGAAAGCGGCCAAGCACCGCCCTGGATCTGGCATCCCTGTCAGGGACGTTGGAACCCGATCCAGGGCGGTGCTTCACGTCGTGGCGCGCTGAGCCGTGTCGCACCGCACTCCAGGGCGCCGCTCACCCCACTCACCCTTTTCGTGATCCCAACCAACGCACCGAGCGATCACTCCCGTCGGAACAGCAGCCGCCAGATGCGCTCCCCCCGACGGATGTGCTCCACCTCGCGACCGCTCATGGCACCCAGCGCACTCTCCGGCGCAAACCGTCCCGGGCCCACCACGTTCCTCAACCGCGGCTCCGCCGAGACGATCTCCATCATCGCGTGGGCCAGCGGCTCCTGGTCGGTGGCGATGTGCAAGAGGCCGCCGGGTGCCAGCCGGTCCGCTATCAACGACGTCACCTCGGGGTTGATGATGCGTCGCTTGGCGTGCCGCTTCTTGAACCACGGGTCCGGGAAATAGACGATGACGTGCTTGAGCGTGCCCGGGTCCAGCCACTTCGAGAGCGCCAGCTTCCCCTCCGCGTGCACGAAGTAGAGGTTCTTCAGCGGCCGGGGCAGTTGCGCCGCTTCCTCGCGCACGCGCTCCACGTAGGCCCAGCGCACGTCGATGCCGCAGATGCGTGAGCCCGGTCGCAAGGCCGCGCGTTGCAGCAGCAGCTCACCCAGCCCGAAGCCGATCTCCAGCTCCTCGGGCGGGCCACCGAGGACGGCGCCCCAGTCGGGTCGCTCGGTGGCACCCTGGAAGGCCAACGGGTTGGTGTGTTGGCGCAAACGCTTGGGGCGCGGACGGGAGGTGCGCGGGTCGGGGCGGGGAGGCTGCTGCTCGGTCATGCGGCGCGGCACCCTACGACGTCCCCGCCGCGTTGCGCACCTCCCGCCGGGCCGTGAGGGGGAGATGGCCTGGCCACGTCGGACGCGCAGCCATGGGAGGCTCTTTCGACAAACCACCCATCATGCGCGGCCGCGTTACCGCACAATCCAGCGCAAGGTGGGAGACGTCCCGGGAGCGTGCGTTGTTGCAGTGGTGCGCGAGCGGTTTGGCTCAGGCGTCCACCGTGGCGTGGGAGTGGTCATGGCGCTCCAGCACGCCGGTGATGTGCGCGGTGAGGTCGCGCGGGGAGATGGGTGCTCCGTCGCTGCGCCGGGTGTGTGGGCTGAGCCAGGTGGCGGCCTCGTCGACGGAGCTCACGGTGTTCTGCGGGAAACGGGAAGGCGCCAGCCACTGGACCCCCGCGATCACGGTGCGCGCGGTGGCCACCCAGAAGCCGGAGCCCTGGATCACGTAGCAGCTCGCCCGCGTGTGCGGCGCCATCTCGACGGCGAACTTCCCCACGAACTCCCGTTCTGCATCCCCCAGCGTCGCCATCCGTCCGGGTTTGCGGATCACGCTGAGCACGCAGATCCCGTCGGGAGTGCCGCGCACCAGGCCACGTTCCAGGTCGAGCACCCGTTGCAGTCGGGCCACGGTCACTTCCCCGGCCCAGACGTTCATGAAGATGTTGCCCAGCACCGCCACGCACAGACCGGTCTGGTTCTCCTGGATGTCCATGTGAAACACCGGCCTTGCCGCGTCGGTGGCGACGCACCTGGTTTGCTGCATCGTTGGTCGGGACTTCCCCGGAGGGCCCGGCTCCTGCAACGCGTCATCCACGTTAGGACTTCCCGCTTTCACGTCGTCACGCAGCAACCACGCGACAGGGGATGGCGGAAGGGTCAGCGTGCTGCGTTTGGGGTCATTTGCGCCGATGGCTCGCGGCGGGATGCCAACGTCACACTCCGCCTCGCGGCGCCACCGGATGCGGCATCATCACGCGCCCCGTGCTGCCAGGAGTGTCTCATGGCACCTGGTCGTTCCAGCCGACGGGCCGACGAGGTGATGCACCTCATCCGCGACGCGGAGACCAAGCCGGCTCACGACCAACCTGATTGGGTGCGGCTCTTTTGAAGCGACGCTCTTGGCTTCCCGCCAATGAGATTGGGTGCGGCTCTTTTGAAACGACGCTTGGCCGCAGCCGAGGCACATCCGCAGGTGGCCGGCAATGCTCAGCCCGGGGCCGCGCCCGTCATGACGACGGAAAACGGCATGCGATGCGACCGGACCGACCGGTTCAACGCGACGGAGGACCGGACAGCAAGGTAGGGGCTGCCCGTTGCCGGCACTGCGTGAGCGGTGAAGGTGGCCGGCAATGGTCAGCCCCGGGCCGCGCTGTCATGACGACGGAAA
>JBFMGU010000297.1:0-12485 GCA_040752415.1 Myxococcota bacterium | reverse complement strand
GAGCTTCTCCGCCTCTTCCTTGGCCTTCTTCTCGGCTTCGGCCTTGGCCAGCTCAGCGGCCTTGGCCTCCTCGGCCTTCTTCTTCTCTTCCTCGGCAACCAGCGGCTGCGCCGGCTTGGCTCGACGGGTGGCGGTCAACCGCAGCGCGTTGCCGTCGGCGTCCACCTGGTAGTCCACGTCGTCATGGAAGACGATCTCGATGCGGGTGAGCTCACGTCCAGCGCCGCCCATCTGGCTCGCGTGGATCTCCTTCACCACGGTGTTGCCCTCGGGCGCGGTCTTGGCGGGCACGTTGCTGAGGCGGCTCTTCACCAGGTCCACCACCACCCGCACCGGCGCCTTCTGCTGGTACGCCTGGAACGTGGGCCGACGACTTCCCGTGACCAGCACGGTGGCCTTGTCTCCCTCTCCGCTGACCTCCACCTTGGAGATGGTGTTGAGCTCCTGGGCAGCAACCACGCCCGGCATCAGCAGACACGCAACCACCGCAAGCTTGCCAAATCTCATGGCCTGGACCTCAAAACCCGGAGAGGGGCGTCGGGCAGGGTGCCCTCAGCACACACCGGAACCCAAGCGTAGCCATGTGGGGATCACCGGAGCAACTTTTGGATCGCCCGTCGCGCGAAATTCAGCCGGCGAGAGAGGTGGCATCCAGCTCTTCCCCGGTGAGCGCGGCCCGGACCTCTCCCAGCGCGTACAGGGAGCCCCACGCCACCACCGCCCCACCCTCCCCGGCCAGCCCCTGCGCCGCGCTGAGCGCCTGGGGCACCGCCCCGCCAACGCGGACGGCCTGCAGCCCCCGCGCGCGCAGCTGCTCGGCCACGGTTTCCGCCTTCACCGCCGTCGCCACGCGAGCCTGGGTGGCCACCACCGCGTCCGGCCCCCGCGCGCCCGCGGCCATCACCGGCGGTACCAGCTCCCCCGCGTCACGACCGTTGGATGCCGCCATCAGCCACACCACCCGGGTCGCGGAGCGCAGCCGTTCATCCTGCGCCATGGCCCGGCCCAATCCCGCCGCGCCATGCGCGTTGTGGGCTCCATCCAGGAGCACCGGCGGACGAGACGCGGTCCACCACTCGTAACGGCCCGGCCAGCGCGTGGTGGCGAGAGCGCGCGCGGTTTGCACAGGGTCCGGGTGGACTCCCGCGGCGTGCACCAGCTTGAGGGCCAGGGCGGCGTTGAGCCGCTGGTGGGGACCGGAGAGCGAGAGCGGCAGCGTCACCGCGTCATTCTCGTCGAGGAAATGCAGCTCGGCGCCGCGTTTGGCGGCCTCTTCACGCAACACCGCGTGCACCTCCGGCCCCTGCGGCGCGCTCCATGCCACGCGACCGGGACGCAGGATTCCCGCCTTCTCCCGCGCAATGTCGACGACGGTGGGCCCCAGCAGCGCCATGTGGTCCAGGTCCACCGGGGCCAGGCCGCACACCACGGGCTCGGTGGCGTTGGTGGCATCCAGTCGACCGCCCAGGCCCACCTCCAGCACCGCGAGCTCCACGTTCTCGTCGGAAAAATGGCACAGCGCCATGGCGGTGGTGAGCTCGAAGAACGTGGGCTCCACGCCAACCCGCTCGGCCGCGCGCAGCGCGCGTTCGTACAGCTCGGAGACACGCTCCCGCGGAATCTCCTGGTCCATCACACGGGCGCGCTCGGTGAATCGACACAGGTGCGGACTGGTGTACAGCGCCGTGCGCACGCCCGCGGAGCGCAGGAGCGCCTCGGCAAACGCGCACGTGCTGCCCTTCCCGTTGGTTCCCGCCACCAGGATGGATCGGTACCGCGCATCCGGCGCGCCCAGTGCGTCCAGCAGCGCGCGCACGCGGTCCAGGCCCAGCTTCATGCCCTTGTGCGCCTGGCGCGCAAACAGCTCGACGAGAACCTGGGGATACGGCGTCATGCGCCGGTGGTCAGGTCAATGAGTCGCGCAATGGTGGCCGTCAGCTCACCGCGCGGCACCACCATGTCCACCTGGCCGTGCTGGAGGAGGAACTCGCTGCGTTGGAATCCCTCGGGGAGTTGCTGCCGGATGGTCTGCTCGATGACGCGCGGACCCGCAAAGCCGATGAGCGCCTTGGGCTCGGCGATGATGAAGTCGCCCAGCATGGCAAAGCTCGCCGCCACGCCGCCGGTGGTGGGGTCGGTGAGGATGGAGAAGTAGGGCTGGCCCACCTCGCGGTACGCCGCCAGCGCGCCGCAGGTCTTGGCCATCTGCATCAGGGACAACACGCCTTCCTGCATGCGTGCCCCACCCGACGCAGCGAAGAGGATGCAGGGAACGCGCTCCTCGCGCGCGCCGTCGATGAGGCGGGCAATCTTCTCACCCACCACGCTGCCCATGGAGCCGCCCTGGAACGCAAAGATGAACGCGCCCATGGCCACCGGACGTCCCTGCAGCTTCCCAAAGCCCCACACGAACGCGTCCTTCTCCCCGGTCTGACGCTGCGTGGACTTGACGCGGTCCTTGTATTTCTTGCTGTCCTTGAAGCCCAGCGGGTCGTCGCTCTCCATGAACGCGTCCCGCTCGTCAAAGGTGCCCTCGTCCAGCGTGGCCAGGATGCGGGCCCGGCCGGTGAGCCGGAAGTGGTACTGGCACCGCGGGCAAACCTGGAGGTTCTTCTCCACCTCACGACGCAGGATGATCTCGTTGCAGCCGTCGCAACGGAGCCAGAGGCCTTCCGTGGGGACCTTGAGCTTCTTGTCGGGCCCCACGGCCTGTCGGGGAGCGTCTTGTCTTGCGTACCAGTTCATGATGACCCGCAGCGCCCTGCATCCGTGGTCACCCGCGAGGAGAGCGAGGTGACGAGCTGGACCGGATGCCTCAGCGCGCCTTTCAGACCTCGAAGATATCGCCCACGCGGGCCAGGTGCAGCTCGCGCATCTTGAGCGCACGCAGCTCCTTGCGCGTCTCGGAGAAGGTAGGCGGCTTGAGGTGGTAGGCCACCACGGGGAAACCGCTCACGGTCAGCTTCTTGAGCTCTCCGCTCATGGTCTGCGGCGTGAGGTGCCCGCTGACGTCGGCAACCTTCTGCAGGCTGTTGGGGAAGCTGCACTCAATGAAGAGCGCGCGCACGTCCTTGAGCTTGTTGACCTGCTCCCACAGCGCCGTGGACGGGCCGGTGTCTCCGCTGAACACCACGGTGCCGCCCTCGTCCTTGATGAGGTAGGCGGTGCTCTCCACCGGGTGCTTCATGGGCACCGCCGTGACCTCGAAGTTCTGCACCTGGAACTTGCGGCCGTGGGGATGCACCTTCACCTTCAACGTGGGGCTGGACGCCGAGGGGATGGCCGTGAAGTCCGGCCACATCACGTTGTTGAGGAAGTGCTTCTTGAGCGCATCCGCGGTGGCCTGCGTGCAGTGCACGTTCACCGGGCTCTTCCGACGGTTGGCCACGTTGTCCGCCAGGATGGCCAGCTCGTGGATGTGGTCCAGGTGGCTGTGGCTCAAGAGGATGTCATCCACGTTGAGCTGCTCATCCAGGCTCAGCCCCGAGCAGATGGCCCCGGCGTCAACCGCCAGGTGCTCACCCAGCATGAAGCAGGTGGTGCGGTGATCGGGCGAGGTGCCGCCGTGGCATCCCAGCACGCGGATCTTCATGGGCAGGATTCTCCAGTGTGACGGATGGGTGTGGAGTTGGAGGTGCGTCGACGACGACGACTGGAGCAGGCCTGCCTCAGACGTCCCCGAACTTCTCCTTCATCTCCAGGAACTCCAGGAACTCACGCAGCTTGTTGGGGTCGGCCACCACGAAGCCGCCCTCCGCCGTGCTGACCAGCTTGGCGCGGATGAGCTTCTGGATGACCTCGTCAATCTTCTCGACCTCGAGACCCGCCTTCGCCGCCATGTCCTGCACGGTGATGGTCACCAGGATGCCGCCGGCCGCGGGCTTCCCCGTCTTGGACAGGTGGGCCAGCAGGTGCACCACGCGGCTGTTGTGGTCCTTCAGCAGCAGGTTCTCAATCTGCTTGTCCGCCTCTTCCAGGCGCTTGGACAGCATCTTGATGATGCGGATGGCAATCTCCGCGTTGCCGCGGACCATGGCCTCGAACGTCTTGGGGTCAATCACCAGGAGCTTGGCTTCCTCGATGACGGTGGCGGTGGCGGAGCGCGGCTTGTCATTGAGGATGGACATCTCGCCAAAGAACTCACCGGCGGGCAGGTCCACCAGCGTCTTCTCGACGTCACGGACCTTCTTGGAGATGCGGACCTTGCCGGACTGGATGACGTACATCTCCTTGCCGGTGTCGCCCTCATGGAAGAGCACCGTCCCCGGGGGGAATGCCTTGCCAAACCGCTCGAACAGGGCCTGATTCTGGTCCGTCACCGCAAACTCCTCTTCCAGTCGCTGGGATTGCCCCTTGACCTGGTGGGGAATGCCGGGGTGGCCGTGCTGGCCCCCGGAAGACTCCCCTCACCTACATCCCTGTAGGCTCCCATGCAGGCGCAAGTCAATTCGGTCGTTCGGATCCGGGGGCGTGGCCCGTCCAGAACTGGTCCACCTGTCGCTGGAGGTCCTCCACCTTCCCGTCATTCTGGAACACCACCGTGGCCGCCTTCTTCTTCTCGCTGAGCGGCAGCTGCGCGGCCAGGCGGGCCCGTGCCTGGGCCAGGGTCAGCCCGTCGCGCTGCATCAGGCGCCGCAGCTGGGTCTCCCGGGAGCACGCCACCACCAGCACCTGCTTCATGCCCATCAGCTCGTGCAGGCGGTTCTCCACCAGGAGCGGCGCGTCGTAGACCACCACGCGGGCCCCGGCCTGCTCCGCCTCCGCGGTGCGCTGCAGGGCCAATTGCGCGATGCGCGGGTGGGTGATGGCGTTGAGGTCGGCGCGGGCGGTGGCGTCGGAGAACACGCGCTCCCCCAGCTTCTTGCGGTCCAGGCTTCCGTCGGGGAGCAGCACGTCCGGGCCAAAACGCTCCACCACCGCGGCCAGCCCCTCGGTGCCGGGGGCCACCACCTCGCGGGCCAGCGCGTCGGCGTCAATGATGGTGGCGCCGTGCGCGCGGAGCATGCGGCTCACCGTGCTCTTGCCGGAGGCAATCCCGCCGGTGAGGCCCCAGAGCTCCATGGATGGCGGGGTCATTCCCCGTCGGCAGGACCGCTGGCGCCGCCCTTCTTGCCACTGGCCGCGCGCGGCTCGATGTACTGCACCGCGCTGACGAGCTTGCCTTCCTTGTCAAAGAAGACCACCAGCCCGTCCTTCTCGTAGTGCCAGTAGACCACGAAGTCGTCGGTGAGGCGCTTGCGGTACTCGTCGCCAAACGCCTCGCTCACCGTCTCGCGGTCCAGCGAGGTGTCCGGGAAGACCACGATCTTCAGCAGCTTGCCGTTGGCGTCAAAACAGAACTGCGACTGGCGCGCGCCGGCAATGGCCTCGTCACCCTGGTAGCTGGCCAGCGTCACGCAATCTCCCTGGTTGGGCAGCTCGCGCGTGGGCTTGCCGAACTTCTTGGCCACTTCCGCCTTGGTGCTCTTGCCAGGGGTCATGCCCTTCCACGGCTTGGCGGCCGCGGGGAGCGTCAGGGTCATGAGCAGCGCGCCGACGAAGAGGCCGCGCAGCAGGGCAGGAGCCGGTCTCATGGCTCGTTGGCTACCGCGCGCCTTCCGTGGGGTCAACTTCAAGGCCGCGTTGCCGTCCTCAACGGGCCCAACGTCCGAGGCAAACCCAGTGGCGCTCCCGGGGCACCGCGGATAAGTTGCCCCGCCGTGTCAGCCCGTCCGTTCATGTTCATGTTGACGCTCGCGGGGATGACCCTGGCCGGAGTGATGGCCGGGGGTCGGGAGAGCGCGGAAGAAAGCGAATACGTGGGTGCCGCCCAGTGCTCACAGTGCCACCAGGCGGAATACGAGGCGTGGCAGAAGTCCGCGCACGCCCGCGCGCTGGAGCGCCTGAGCGAGGCCGAGCGCAAGGACCCGCGCTGCCGCCAGTGCCACACCACCGCCCCCGACGAGAACGACCCCGCGCTGGCCGGCGTCCAGTGCGAGGCGTGTCACGGTCGTGGCCGCTACTACAGCGCGCGTTGGATCATGAAGGACCCGGAGCTGCGGCAGACGCTGTACATGGAGCGCGGCAACGCGGAGACGTGCGCCCGCTGCCACAACGACACCGCCCCCTCCATCCGCCCCTTCGACTACGCCACCAAGATGCAGCTCATCCGCCACGGCCCCGTTGCCGACGGCGGCGTTGCCACCCCTGACGCAGGAGCCAAGCCATGACCACCGCCACGCTCAGTCCGCCACGTGAGGGCAGCGGAGGGATGGGCAAGGTCTATGACGTCGTGTTTGACGTGTTCTGCTCGCTGCGCCTCACGGTGGTGATCATCTTCATGCTCGCCGTGGGCTGCGTGGTGGGCATGTTCGTGGACCAGACCAAGCCGTTCGAGGACCACGCGCGGGTCTGGGCGCAGACGCCGTGGAAGTACTACACGTTCACGTTCCTGGAGTTCCACGACGTGTACCACTCCTGGTGGTTCGGCACGTCCATCCTGCTGCTGGCCCTGAACCTGATTGCCTGCAGCATCGAGCGGCTCCCCAAGATCTGGATTGACATCCACAACCCCGACCCGCGCCTCACCCCCAAGCGCGCCCGCGGCATCAAGAACAAGGCGTCCTTCCGCGCCGACGACGCCGCGCACTTCAAGGAGGCGTTCCTGGACATCGTGGGGAAGGCGGACCCGCCGCAGGTGCTGGAGGAAGGGGACACCACGTACATCTTCACGGAGAAGCACAAGTACGCGCGCACCGGCGTCTACGTGGTGCACACCGCGCTGCTCTTCATCATGTTCGGCAGCATTGTCACCACGTCGTTCGGGTTTGACGGGACGGTGGGCATCGTCGAGGGGAGCGTGGGGCGCTACGCGTTTGGCAAGGGCCCCGCGGGCCTGCGCTACCGCCAGGACCTGGGCTTCTACATCCGCTGCACCGACTTCCGGCTCAAGCAGTTTGTCGACGGGGCGCCGCTGGACTTCGAGAGCGACCTGACCATCATCACCAAGGACGGCCGCGAGGTGGCGCGCAAGACCATCCAGGTCAATGACCCGCTCGAGTACGGCGGCTACATGATGTACCAGGCCAGCTACCAACCCGTTCCCGGCGACGAGCGCGTGCAGCTGGCGGTGGGTCGGCCCGGACAGCCCAAGACGGTCTACAGCGTCTCCCCGGGAACGCGCATCAGCATCCCCGGCACCGACGTGGCCTATGTGCCCCTGGAGATCATCCCGCAGTACGCGGACCTGGGTGAGGCGCTGCGCGTGCAGCAGATCCAGGAGGGCCGCCCCCCGACGAGCTTCCTGGTGTTCAAGAACTACCCGGACTTTGATGAGCAGGCGCGTCGGGGTGAGTTTGCGCTGCACTACAAGGGCGCCGACAAGACGTACATGACCGGCATCCAGGTGGGTAAGGTCCCCGGCATCGAGGTGGTCTTCACCGGCTTCGCCGTCATGTTCATTGGCATGTACATGGCGTTCTTCATGAGCCACCGCCGGTACTGGGCGCGGCTCACCCGTCGGGCGGATGGGACCTATGACGTCCTCATTGCCGGCGCGGCCAAGCGGCACCAATACACGTTTGAAGAGGAGTTCCAGCGCCTGGTGACGGAGCTGGACGAGGAAGAGGGCGTCACCAAGCAGGAAGGGGGAGCGGCGGGCTGACAGGTGGCCTGCGGCTCTCTACACTCTGCCCCCACCTAAGGGGCACCAGGAGGCGGGTGACATGGGCAATACGTTCACCAGCGTGACGTTCTTCAATTTCACGGCGGCGGGGTACTTCCTCGCGCTGTTCACCTACATTGGAAACCTCGTCAGCAAGAAGCCCTCGCTCCGACGGGTGGCCACGGTGCTTGCCGCACTGGGCTTCCTGGCGCAGGCCGGTGGGCTGACGCTGCGTTGGTATGAGAGTGGCCTCGTGGAGGTGGCGGCGTTCGAGCGCGCCGAGGGCGTGACGCTGACGGGTTGGCACTGGTTCGCCATCTTCGCGCAGCACCCGCCGTGGTCGAACCTGTACGAGATCATGGTGTTCATGAGCTACGGCCTGGTGCTGGTCTTCCTCGTCGCGGAGGTGAAGTACCGGGTGCAGCTGGTGGGCCTGTTCGGCCTCACCATTGCGCTCATTGCGCTGGGCCTGGCCTCCCTCACCATTGACCCCACCATCAAGCCGCTGGTGCCCGCGCTGCAGAGCTGGTGGATCATGATCCACGTCATCAGCAGCGTGGTGGGCTACTCGGCGGGGACCATCGCCGCGGTGCTGGGCCTGTTCTACCTGGTCAAGGACCGCGTCCCGCCCAACAAGATGGCCATGGGCTACATGATCCTGACGTCGGCAATCCTGCTGGTGCAGGGTCGTGGGCTGCAGCTGTTCACCACCGGCAGCTACTACGCCAAGCTGCTGCGGGAGATGGGCGGGGAGTGGATTCCGGTGCAGCGCGCCATCGAGGGTGGCGAGATGAAGACGTACTACCACGCGATGCCCGGCGTGGGGCTTCTCATGATCCTCGCCATGCTGGTGTGCGTGGGCGGCAGCATCTACCTGTGGCGCATCCGCAACGCGGACACTCCCTCGCTGCAGGGTGTGCCGCGCGCCATCTACCTCACCGCGTTCGGCCTGCTCACCGCGGTGGTGGGCACCATCCTGTACCACGACCTGAGCGGCGCCGAAGTGCTGCCTCCGCCCGACGTGGCCAGCAAGCTGATGCCGCCCGGCCCGTGGCGCTTCCACTACGCCGGGAACCAGTGGGACATGGCGCTCTTCCTCGTGATCTGGGGCCCCATGCTGTTTGGCACGGTGGCGCTCCTCAGGCCGGAGGGCGTGCGCAGGCTGCTCCCGGAGACGCGCAAGCTGGACCGGGCCAACTACGCGTGCGTGATGATCGCGTTCGCGCTGGTGGGCGTGGTGCTGGTGACCGGCGCGCTGTGGGCGCACTACGCGTGGGGCCGTTACTGGGGCTGGGATCCCAAGGAGACCGGCGCGCTGGTCATCTGGTTCGTCTACGCCATCTACCTGCACGCGCGCGTGACGTACGGCTGGGTTGGCCGTCCGTCCGCGATGATTGCGGTGCTGGGCTTCTTCGTCATCCTGGGCGGGTTCCTGGGTGTGAACCTGGGCTGGTTCGCCGACGGGCTGCACAGCTACGGGGCGGCGTGACCTCAAGTCAGGAGTCAGGGGAACCTGCTCTGGCTTCTGACTTCTCCATCTGTCCGAGCTCCCCCGTGTCCGCCTCATCTCCCCCCGGAAGAATCAAGATCCTCTCCGCCGAGCACGTCACGTCGGCGGCCCAGCCACGCCAGTACCCCGCAAGTGGTCTCCCCGAGGTGGCGCTGCTGGGTCGCTCCAACGTGGGCAAGAGCAGCCTGCTCAACTTCATGACGGGAAAGGCCAAGCTGGCGCGCGTCTCCAACACGCCGGGACGCACGCGGCTGGTGAACTTCTTCCGCGTGGAGCTGCAGGCGGCGATGCAGCGTCGCGCGCTCTTCCTGGTGGACCTGCCCGGCTATGGCTACGCCAAGATGAGCCAGGCGGAGCGCGGCAAGGTCTCCCGCATGCTGGGCGACTACGTGGAATCCGAACGCCCCCTGGTGGCCGCCCTGCTCCTCATGGACATCCGCCGCGACCCCAGTGACGACGACGTGGGCGCAGCTTCCGCGTTGCGGGAGGCAGGGCGGAATGCGCTGACGGTGGTCACCAAGGCCGACAAGGTGGCCAAGAACCAGCGCAAGCCACGCGCCTCCGCCATCGCCCGCGAGCTGGGCCTGGAACCGCGCGAGGTGGTGCTCACCAGCGCGCACGAGGAGTCCGGTCGCGGCGAGCTGCTGGAGCTCCTGTGGACGCTGGCGGAACCGCGCACGGGCTCCACCACGCAGGAGGCGCAACCGTGATCGCGGCGCTGGCCCTTCTGGCGCTCAGCGCGGTGCCCGAGGGCGCGGTGCTGCTGGACGGCGTGGCCGCGGTGGTGGACCGGGAAGTCATCACCCGCAGCGACGTGGAACGCTCCGCGCGCCTGGCCCTGCTCCGACGAGGTGGCGCCGCGGAAGGGCTGCGCGCGCCGGTGGATGACGGCCTGCGCGCCGCGGTGCTGAACCTGCTCATCGTGGAGGAGCTGGTGCTGCTGGATGGGCGTCGACGGCAGCGGTTTCCGGAGACCGACGAGGACGTGCGCAGACACGCCACGGCGGTGCGCGCCCGGTTTGCCTCCGACGCGCAGTTCGAGGAGTTCCTCCGTGCCACGCAGCTGCCGGAGCCGGAGTTCATGGAGATGATGCGTCGGGAGGCGCGCGTGGACCGGCTGGTGGGTGAGCAGATGGCCGGCGCCACCGTCACCGACGACGACGTGGCCCGCCTGGTGGCCGAGCACCCCGAGCTGCAGGGCCATCCCGACGAGGCGCGCGCCGCGGCGCTGCACGCCCGGCGACAACAGGCAGCGTTCGAGTACGTGGAGCATCTGCGCAAGAACGCCAACATCCGCGTGGTGGCCCGCTACCTGGTGCCGACGGAGGACGCACGGTGAGCGCACGGGCGCTGCAGATCCGGGTGCGCCGCATGACGCCAGAGGATGTGCCCGCGGTGCTGGAGATCGAGAACGCCTCGTTCCCGCGGCCCTGGAAGGCGCACCAGTTCCACGAGGAGTTCAAGCGCGACGTCAGCCGCCTCTACGTGGCCGAGCGCACCTCGGAGGGCGCGGGGCAGCTGGTGGGCTACCTCTCCGCCTGGTGCGTGGCCGGGGAGATGCACATCCTCAACGTGGCCTGCAGCCCCAGGGTCCGTCGCCGCGGCGTGGCCCGTCAGCTCATCCTGCAGGCGGCCGCGCTGGCCGCGCGTGAGGACGGCTGCACGCAGGTGTTCCTGGAGGTGCGTCGCAGCAACGACGGTGCGCAGGCGCTCTACCTGACCCTGGGCTTCACCGCGTGCGGCGTGCGTCCGCGCTACTACAGCGAGGAGAACGAGGACGCGATCCTGATGCGCGCGGACATTGCCGAGGACGGCACGCTCCATCCGCCACCACCTTGATGCCGGCCGCCACGTCGTGGAAGGGTGCCGCCGCGTGAGAGACCTCCGCTCCGTGCGTCGCCTCCTGCTCGCGCTGCTGCTTGGCGCGGTGCCTGCGCTCCTGCTTGCGCAAGCGGACAACGGTGCGGAGTCCACGCTTCCAGTCTCGTCGACGGACGGCGGAGCCGCCGACGCGGGAAGCGACACGCCCGACGCGGGAACGCCCGCGCCCGACGGGGGTGCGCCCGACGACGACGAGGAAGAAGAGGACGACGGCTGGAACAACGGCGACTGGGACGACGACCTGCCCACGCCGGAGAACCCGCGCGACCTGCCCAAGCCCCCCGGCTACGCCCCCGACGAGCCACAGCCGTTCCTGAGCGGTGGCCTGCTCTTCTTCGTGCAGGTGGTGGCGGCGTTGGGAGCGCGGGGGATGTTGGGGGTGGTGGCGGCCATTCCCGTCGTGGGATTGCTGGCGGTGCTGGTTGCCCCCGCCGCCGAGGCGCTGGCCGTGCAGTACGCGGGCGACCGGCTGGGGCCGTACCGCAGCTACCTCGTCTTCGTGGCGTCGGCGTCGTACCTGGCGTTCGCGAGCTCGGCGACCTTGGCAGCGGGCCTGCTGCTGGCGGGGAGCGGGCTGGGCGCCGTGGGGGGCGGCGCGCTGGTGGCGTTGGCGTTTCTCTTTCCGACGGTGGGCGTGCCCATCCAGCTTTCCCTCGTCGCGGGCGGGCCGGCGTTGGCGGTGGGCGTTGCGCTGGGCCTGCTGGGTGTGGCGGTGGCGTGGCTGGGGTCGAATGTGCTCTCCCCCGTCGTGGCGGTGGCCATCTATCACGTCACCCGCACGCCCAAGCGCCTGGGCGACAACGGCACCGGCATCCCGCGCCTGCTGCCCTCCGTGAAGCTCCCCACCCTCCCCTTCTTCAAGAAGGACCCGCAGGAGCAGGAGGAAGAGGACGAGCGTCGACGGAGCGAGGGACAGACGCCCGTGGAGTGGCGCCCATGATCGCCCTGCTGATCTGCCTGCACCTGGCGGCCACGACGCCACCGGAGCCGTCCACGACGAGCGCGAGCACCCCGGTGGAGCAGACCACCGACGAGGCGGCGCCGCGCAAGCGCAAGAAGAAGCGCAAGAAGGAGGAGCCGCCCCAGGCCACCCCGGCGCCGAGCCCCAAGGTGGACCCCTTCTCCGCCGTGGAACCGCCCGTGGCGCCGGCCACTCCCGCGCCGTGGATGAAGTCACCGGTGATCTACGGCGTGCAGGTGCTGGCGGGTTACGGCCTGCGTGGCCTGGTGACGCCGTGCCTGGCGGTTCCAGTGGTGGGGCCGTTGGTGGTGCTGCTGCTGGGTCCGCCGCTGGAGGCCTACGCCGTGACCTGGACGGGAGACCGCCTGGGCGACGGGCGCACCGCGCTGCTGGCACCGCTGGTGTCGAGCATGGCGGTGGGCGGGCTGGGCGTGGCCATGCTGCAGGTGGCGGAGCTGCTGGGCTTTGCGGGTGCGGGGCTGGGTGCTTCC
>JBFMGU010000296.1:0-12526 GCA_040752415.1 Myxococcota bacterium | reverse complement strand
CCCCGCTGTCCATCCCCGCCCCCGCCCGCACCCGCCGCCACGACGACACGCGCCGCATTCCATCACCCGCACCGCCCACGCTATAGGGTGCGCCCATGCCACGGATTGCCTCCCTCCTCCTCGCCCTGATGCTCGTGACGCTGGCCGGTTGCCGGGACCAGCTCCTCAAGCCCCCGCTCATGGAGCTGCAGCGCCTGGAGGTCACCAGCCTGGGCATCGGCGGCACGTCGCTGGATGCGCACCTCAAGGTCGGCAACGGCAATTTCTACGACATCACCACGCGGCGCGTGACGTACACGCTCACCATCGAGGGACAGGCCGCGGGTCAGGGCGTGCACGAGAAGGTGTTCACGGTCCCCGCCAACAGCGCCGCGGACCTCGTGATCCCGGTGAGCATCCCGTGGGCCGTGGCGCTGGGCGCGTTGCGCGGCGCGCTGGAGAAGGGACAGGTGCAGGCCCACGCGCAGGGCATCATCACGGTGCAGACGTTGCTCGGTGACGTCGACGTCCCGTACGTCGTGGAAGGCCTGATCGAGACGCGATCCCGGAAGTGACCGCGCGGGCGCGGGAAGCAAGGCGCGCGGTGGGGTGTTGCAGCGTCGTGCTCGAGAAACGCTCCCCCACGGGTGACCACCGGGCGCGCCCACGACGAGGGGAATCCACGGATGACGCCCGGTTGCAGGGTGTGCTGGCGCTGGTGCGGGCCTGGAGCCATCCGGTCATCCACGCCGACCGTGCGGGCGTGGTGACGTCGGGAAACCCCGCGGCGGAACGTTTGGGGCTGGTGGGCCGGAAGCTCGCGGACCTGCTGCGCGGCTCGGGGTGGGAACCCGGCTTGCTGGCCGTCACGGGTGACGCGCAACCCCGCGTCGTTGTGGTGGAGGCCTCCGGCGGAAGACAACGTTGGCTGCTGTGTCCCACGCCGGATGGCATCACGCTGGCCATGGAGGCGCCCGCCGCAACGGGCCGCACCGACGAGGCCACGACGCTGCGCAGCCTCCTTCTCACCGTGCTGGGCCATGACCTGCGCAACCCGGTGGCCGCCATCCGGATGGCCGCGGACTACCTGGTGCGCAGCGGCACGGTGACCGACCGGCAAGCCAAGGCCCTGGCGCGCATTGCCGGCAGCGCGGACCGACTCACGACGATGTTGGACCAGCTCCTGGACTTCACCCGCATCCAGCTCGGCGAGGGGCTGCCCATCACGCCGGTGCCCATGGACCTCCACGCGCTGTGTCACCAGGTGCGCGAGGAGATCGAGGTGTCCCATCCCGAGCGACGGGTGATGCATCGCTCGTCGGGGGATGGTCGCGGGCAGTGGGACCTGCTGCGGCTGTCCCAGGTGGTGCAGGCGTTGGTGGGCAACGCGTTGGTGCACGGCGCGCCGGACAAGCCGGTGGTGATGAGCTCGCTGGATGACGGAGACCACGTCGTGGTGCAGCTCCAGAACGAGGGGCCGCCCATTGCGCCCGACGTGCTGCCGCACCTGCTGGAAGCCAGCGCCGACGTGCTGCGCGCCCGGAGCATCCGCCGTGGCGACGGAAACCTTGGCCTCGGCCTGTACCTGGCCAACCAGGTGATCCTGACCCACGGCGGCCGCATGGAGGTGCGCTCCACGACGAGCGAGGGCACCACCGTCACCCTCCGGCTGCCGCGCCAGCCTCCGTCACCGCCGCGCTGACGCCCGACGTCGCCGCAGCGCGGGCACCCCGGGAACGCGGCCCAGCAGCGTCGCTGTCGACGGAGGTGGCGCATCCCAGCGTGCCATCCACGCCGGACCCGCCAGGAAGGAGCCAAGGAAGAGCTGCAGGGAACGCATGGGAGCCTCCACGCCGCAGGGGGAGCGCGGCTGGATTTCTCCCTGCGCAAGGACCATGCCCGCGCGTCTTCCGTCGGGGAGTGAACCAACCGTGTCTGCGTGGCGTGCCGCGCGGGCACAGGTGTGCATTCCCGGATACGGATCACCCGCCGTCTCGTGCCACGTCGAGGAACTGGCCCATGACCTCGCTGGCCAGCTGCCAACCCAGTCCGCGCACGGCAAAGTCGAACCCGTGCTGGGCGTGCGGCAGCACCACGGCCCGGTGCTCCACGCGCATGGTCTTGAGCCGCTCCACCATCAGCTCCATCTGTCGCACGCGCACGTACTGGTCGGCGGCGCCGTGAAAGAGCAGCGTGCGCGGCATCCGCGGCGTCACGTGCGTCACCGGCGACATCAGCTCGTACAACATGCGGTCCTCGTCGGGAGTTGTGCCCAGGAAGCGCCGCAGCGTGGCGGGTCCGTCGTAGACCAGCAGGTTCGCGGGGTTGTGATAGCCGTAGACAAGGTCGGTGGGACCATAGAAGGCCACCACCTGCTTCACCGCCGGATCGTCCCCTTCGCACGTCGAGGGCAGCAGCGGATGTCCCGGCGTTCCCGCCACCAGCATGACCAGGTGCGCGCCCGCGCTCCGACCCAACAGCGTCAGCCCGTCGTCACGCAGGTGGAACCTCTCGGCGTTCCGCTTCACCCAACGGATCGCGCACTTCACGTCGCCCACGGCCGCCTTCCAGTTGGGCGCGGGCTCCAGGCGGTACTGCACGTCGAACACCGCGAATCCCCGCTGCAGCAGCCACGCGTTCCCCTCGGGGAAGTCGCTCTTGTCGCCGCCGCGCCAGCCGCCCGGGTGCACCACCACCGCCGTGGGAAACGGGCCGGTTCCGTCGGGAATCAGCGCATCCAGCTGCAGCACCACGTCGCCGTCCCGGTGGAACTCGTGCGTCTGCGGCGTCACCACCACGTCACCCTCCAGGCCCGCCACCAGCGCACGCCACACCGAGATGTCCGCCGCCTCCGTGACCGCCACGGGAACCAAGGCGCGGAGCGGCGCGGTGGCCCACACCATCGTCGTCACGCCGGCCACCAGGGATGCCCACGCCCAGCGGTCCGCGCGGATGACGCGCAGCGCCTGCATCACGCCCAGGATGGCGGGCAGCACCAACCACAGCCCCCAGCCTTCACACAGCGGGACCGCCAGCAGCGCCAACGCCTGCAGCGGCGCGGGGAACACCATCCACGCCGCCACCGCCATGCCGCTGTGGATCTCCATCCCGTCAGCATGGGCAGCGTGGTCAACGCCAGCATCTCCCCCCTGCGACGCCGGGCGCTCGGCTCCACGACGTCACTTCCCCTTGATGCGCTTGGCGGAGATCATGCCGTCCATGCTGTAGAGCCGCACCTCCGACGCGCTCTTCCCGTCGGGAGCGAGCACGAACTCCGCGCGGTAGCCGTTGATGCCCTTGATGGTGAACGAGATCCCGCGTGCGGGGACCATCTCCAGCGCTGGCTGGCCGGGCAGCTGCGTCATCAGCACGTTGCCCCGCAGGCTGAACTCCATGGGCTTCCCCGCCAGGTCATAGGAGCCCGCGAGCACGGCCAGGAACTTCGGGTCGGATAGCCGCGCATCGGGTTGCCGCTCGAAGACGATGTCGCCCACCATCGCCTCCAGGGGCACGCCCACCGACTGCACCTGCCCGTCGCCGTCGAGCTGGAACTTGAGCAGCATGCCTTCGAACTCGGGGACGTCGTCATTCTTGCCCACGCGGAACACGTCGTAGTGCCAGTGCTCCAGCGGCAGGTCCAGGTTGTTGAAGCGCACGCTCAACGCATCCGGGTTGCCCAGCACCTCCAGCGGACCGTAGCCCGGGTGCTGGTAGCGCCCCACGTAGCGGTCAAATGACAACGACGGGTGCGTCCCCTCCACCCGCGCCGCGCCCTTGTTGTCCTTGGACTCCTTGCGCAGGGCCTTGTTGCGTTTGAGGCGCTCCAGGCCCTCCTTGTTCCAGTCGCGCGCGGGCAATCCCAGCAGCCGGTCCGCCATGGTGCGCGCCAGCACGATGGGGAAGCGCGTGGCGTTGCGGTTCACCAGGACCACGATGCCGGTGTTGGTGTCGGGGAAGAGCATCACCTCGGCGGAGAAACCGTCGATGTTGCCGCCGTGATGGATGCGCCGGTGCCCGCGATAGACGTCCACGAACCAACCCGAAGCATACGCCGCCATGGGAATGGCCGGGTCCTCCGGCGGCGCGGCAATGACCGCGCGGGGCGTGTGGATCTCCTGCAGCGTCCCCGTCGAGACCACGCGTTTCCCGTCGACGGCGCCACCCGAGAGGTTCAGCAGCAGCCAGCGGTTCATGTCGTCCACGCAGGAGTTGATGGAGCCCGCGGGGCCGGCGGTGGTGATGTCGCGGAACGGGATGCGGGTGAGCTTCTCGTCGCGCTCGTCGTAGGGCTCGGCGTGGTCGGCGTCCTTGGCGGAGTCCTTCACGGAGAAGTTGGTGTGGGTCATCTGCAGCGGCGTGAGGATGCGGTCGCGCACCGCCTGTTCCCACGTCTTGCCCGTGACGTGCTCCGCCAGGTAGCCCGCCGTCATGAACATGATGTTGTTGTATTGCCAGTCGCGCAGCAGGTCCTTGTTGGGCTCCAGGTAGCGCAGCCGACGGACCACCTCCCCGCGCGTGAGCGAGAGGTTGTTGTACCAGACGAGATCATGGCGCGGCAGACCGGAGGTGTGGGTGACGAGGTCGCGCGGCGTGATGTGGAGCGTGGCGTAGGGATCCTTCATGGTGAAGCCGGGCAGGTACTGCGCCACCGGTTTCTCCCAGTCCAGCTTCCCCTCGTCGACGAGGGTGCCCAGCACCGTGGCGGTGAAAGCCTTGGTGGTGGAGCCGATGGCAAAGAGCGAGCGCGTGGTGACCGGCAGCTTCTTCTCGACGTCACGCAGCCCATAGCCCTTGCTGAGCACCACCTCCCCGTCCTTGACCACGCCAATGGCCACGCCCGGAACGGCCCAGTCGGTCATGCCCTGCTCAATGAACCTGTCCAGCTCCGCCAGCGCGGCCAGCGCCTCCGCCCTGGGACTGCGTTTCTCGACGGAGAACGGGAACGTCCCGCCACCCTGCGTGAAGCTCCCGGCCAGTTTCCCCGCGGTGAGCTTGCCCTCGAAGCGCGGCGATCCCGGCACCCCGGCAATGGAGAACGCCAGCGTGTCCCCGTCGCGCTTGAAGTCGCTGAGCGGCAGGTCGCGCGCGTTCTGCGCCGGGATGCTGATGGTGCCGGTGAGCGTGCCGTCGGGCTTGGTGCTCAACACCACGTCGACGTCGAGCGGCCCGCTCGGCAGCTGGATGCTTCCCTTGTAGCGACCGGCAATCTCCGTCGGCGCGGCGGCCCTGGGAGGCGCGGAGAACGCCAGGTTGACGACGAGAATCGGCAGGAGGAGGAACGGGATGGTGCGCAGCGTGGCGAGCATGCCGCGTGTTTCATTCCGTCGGAAAGCGGTGTCAAGCGGCTACTGCTGCAGGAGTGAGTCGAGAAGCTGCTTCTCCTGGTCATTGCCCTTCCTGATCTGGTCATCGAGCGGGCGTGTGTTCACAAAGGGATTGTCCCCGCGCGCGCGCTGCCCGTTCGCAAGCTCGGTGGCCACCACGTCGGCATCCCGCTCCGTGGGCACGCGACCCAGCGTGGCGTCCTTGGTCTCCCGACAATACGCCTCGAGGACACTGGCCCGTGCCCGCGTGCTGGCGTCGAGGGACACGTACGCGCTGCCGAGCAGTCTTCCCAGCTCGAAGCACTTGGCGGCCTTGGTCTTCACCGCCGCCGCCTTGGGCTTGGCTCCCACGAACGACGACGAGGCCATCGTCAACCCCACCACCACGGCTCCCACGAAGATGCGCGTTCTCATGCGTGGGAGCCTACGCCGGCCCCAGCGGCCATTCACGCGAATCCGTGCGGGCCCACGGTCACGGCAGCGACACCACTGCGCCAGGTGGTCGAGCGTGTTTCCGCCCTGGCGGCCGCCGCCTGAGGTGTCGCATCACCCGGTTGTCGCGGGTCTGGGGCCCCATCCACGCGGCCATTTTCGGGAGCGGGGATGGGTCCTCTGCTATAAGCGTTCCGTCGTGGCGCGCGCCTGGAGCGCGGGTGGAGACGGATGGCTGACACGCGCGATCCCGCCGAGTCGTACCTGACCAATCGCATGGTCACGGACCGGTGCATGCGTTTCTGGCGTCACAACCAGTGGAAGGGCCTTTACGAGTTCAGCCTCCAGGAGCCGCGTGCGCGCGCGTGGACGCTGCAGAAGATCGGCGCCACGCCCAACCTGAACCTCCTCGACGTCAAGGTCCGCGAGCTCTACGAGAAGCTCAAGGCCGCGGCGCCGCCGTCCGCACCGGGTTCCGCCGCGCCACCGCCCGCGCCTGTGCCAACGTCCGCCGCTTCGGCTCCGTCGTCACCGGCCGCGCAGGAAGTGAGCGCGGAGGTGGTGACCGCGGATGTGGTGAGCGCGGATGTGGTGGGTCAAACGCCGGTGGCGGACGTGGCGGTGGCGCCGCAGTCCGCGGGGTCCGACGTGGACATGGCGTCCCTGGAGCTGCCGCAGTCCAAGTACACGGACCCGGACAGCGTCTCCATTGAGTTCACGGCGGAGACGCGACGTGGACCGGTGCCCGCGCCGCTGCCTCCCGAATACGTGGCCGCGCGCGACAAGGGTGACTTCTTCACCGCCGCCACCGTGCTCCAGGCGCTGGCGCGCGCCACACCTCCCGGCGTCAGCATTCCCATGACGCCCACGGAGTTCCGCGAGCTCCTCGGCGAGCTGGCGCGCCTGGGGGTGTTCCCGCTGATCGTGGATCTGTGCTCCAGACTTCCCACGCACATCACGGCGGCGGCGATGTCGGACATGGGGCAGAAGCTGAAACTGGGAACCCTGCTGCACGAGCCGGTGTTGTGGTTCGACCAGGCCACGCGTGAGGTGGAGGAAGGCGACGAGAAGGCGCAGCGCGCGCTGGAGAACATCCTCGTGGCCTCCGTGCGCTCCGCGTTGCACGACTGACGGCTTCCGTGTCGTCGGGAAGCATCTTGCCGCTCCGGTTAGAGGTGGTTATCACCTGACGTCCAGACCAACGTTACGGCACACCGCGGTCCGCGTGCCTGCCGGGCTCGTCGGAACCGTTGCACGTTGGCCATCACGTTCAGGGAAGTGCATGACAACCCACCTTGCGTGGCAGCACGCCCGGAGTGTGCTCTGCGTCCAGCTTGGCTCGTTGGGGGATGTGCTGATGACGGCACCGGCGCTGCGCGCGTTGAAGGAAGCGCTGCCGGGTCGCACGGTGACACTGCTGACCTCCACGGCGGGGAGTCGCCTGGCGCCGCTCCTCGGCGTGGTGGACGAGGTGCTGCCGTACGACGCGGCCTGGACCGCCCCCCACCGCGTTCCCGACGCCACGCATGACTGGCGCCTGCTGGAGCACCTGTGGCGAAGACGATTTGACGCGGCGGTGGTGTTCAGCGACGCGCTGGCCAATCCCGTTCCGTCGGTGATGCTGGCGCATCTGGCCAACATCCCGCTGCGGCTGGCGTGGGCGCGGGGAGAGCTGCACGCGCTGCTGAGCCACGGTGTTCCGGAGCCGGAGCCCACCACCCTGGCCCGCCACGACGTGCGCCGGCACCTGGACCTCATCTCCACCGTCGGCGTGCGCGCCACGTCGGAGCGGCTCTCGCTCACGTTGCCTCCGAGGGCCCGCACCTCCGGCGCGTTGTTGCTGGAAGGCGTGGGAATCGACAGCGGCCAACCGTGGGCGTTGGTGCATCCTGGCGGCGCGGGAGAGCCGCAGCGTTACCGCGTGGCGGAGCTGGCGGAGGTGATCCACCTGCTGGGCTTCAACCTGCGGATGCCGGTGCTTCTCGTCGGTGGCGGGGCGGATCGGGAGGTGGCGGACACGTTGAGGGCCGCGGTGGGTCCGTCGCTGCGAAGCCTGGTGGGTGAGCTGAACCTGTCCCAGCTGGCGGCGGTGACGTCGTTGGCATCGGCCGCGCTGACGTTGCGCACGGCTCCCTCGCAGCTGGCGGCGGCGGTGGGCACGCCGGTGCTGCGGCTGTGCGCACCTTCGCAGGCGCATCGCGCGCCGTGGGGTGTGGAGAGCCGTCTGCTGGGACTGGACGCATCGCCGCAGCTCGTCGTCCGGACGCTCGCGCAGCTGCACCGACGAGAGGAACCGGCATCACCGCCCACCATCTTGCGTACCCAGAGGAACACCATCCCGCTGTACCGCATGCAGAACCCCGACGAGGGCCCCCCCGACCGCGCATAGCGGATTCCTCGTCGACGCGCCCAAAGGAACCCTCAACGGAAGAAGCCCCTGCGAGCTCTGCTCGACGGGGCTTACGCGCTGGCGTGCCGTGGACTTCAAGCGGTGCAGTCGGTGAAGGCGGTGCAGTCCACGGGCACGAATGGGCATCCCGAGCCAACGCCCGTCATCGCGGTCACCAGGGAACCGAAGCTCATAGGGCTGTTCCCTATCACCGCCGCCTACGCCGTCACCGCGCGCCCAATCACCATCCGCTGCACCTCACTGGTGCCCTCGTAGATCCGGGTGACGCGCACGTCGCGGTAGATGCGCTCAATCGCAAAGTCCTCGACGTAGCCGTACCCCCCGTGAACCTGCAGCATGCGGTCGGCCACGCGCCCGGCCGCCTCGGTGGCGAACACCTTGGCCATGGACGCCTGCGCGCTGAGCTTCTTGTTGTTGTCCTTGAGCCACGCGCCGCGCCAGATGAGCAGTCGCGCGGCGTCGAGCTCCATGGCGCTGTCGGCGATGTATTCCTGGATGGCCTGCTGTTCGGCAATGGGCTTCCCAAAGGCGATGCGCTCCTTCGCGTACTTCACGCCCTCCTCGAGCGCGGCACGCCCCAACCCCAACGCCTGACCCGCAATCCCCAGCCGTCCACCGTCCAGGCCATTCATCGCCACCTCGAAGCCACGGCCTTCGCCACCCAGCATCAGCTCCTCGGGAATCCGACAATCCTCGAGGAGGATCTGCACGGTGTTGGAGGAGCGCAGGCCCATCTTGTGCTCCTCCTTGCCCACCTTCAGGCCCTTGGTGCCCTCGGGAACAATGAACGCGCTGATGCCCTTGGCACCGTTCCCCTCCATGGTGCGCGCGAACACGACGAGGAACCCGGAGTGCGCGCCGTTGGTGATCCACTGCTTGGTGCCATTGAGCACGTACTCGCTGCCTTCCTTGCGCGCGAAGGTGCGGAGCGCGGCGGCGTCGGAACCGCAGTGCGGCTCGGAGAGACAGAACGCCGCGGCCTTGAGGTCACCCCGACACAACGGGACCAGGAACCGGCGCTTCTGCTCGTCGGTACCGAAGGTGGCCACGCAATCCGCCGCCAGGTTGATCACCGCCAGGGTCACCGCCGTCGATGCGCACGCCGCGGCGATCTCCTCCATGACGGTGACGTAGGCCAGCATGCTGGCGCCGGTGCCGCCGTATTTCTCGTCCACCTTGATGCCGCACAACCCCAACGCCGCGGCCTGCTTCACCTCCTCGAAAGGGAAGGCGCCGGTGCGGTCGCGCAACGCGGCGGTGGGGGCCACCTTGTCGCGGGCAAACGCGCGCACGGTGTCCTTGAGCAGGGCAATGTCCTCGGGAAGCGTCAGGTCCATGGTCTCTCCTTCCAGGGCCCGGGCTTCTACCACGCCCGTCCGTCCAGACCTCTCCCACGCCGGCTCCGAGGCACTTTTTGCGCCGCCCTGTCGCCTTGCTTGAGGTTCGCGTGAACCACCGGTCACGCTGTGCACGTGCGTCGGCCGGTTTTCCACCTTGGCCAAGGACCTGGACCGCGCACCCGTTTGCGCGTCCTTCTCGGAAAAACCCGAGTGCGCGCGTGGCGAACCGCGTTGCGCGGGACCATGGCACGCAGGCTGCTCTTGACGCCGACGCCGGATGACCCGGCCCTTGTGAACCAACTGGAGAATCGAATGCAGAAGTCCTGGATGATGCTCGCGGGTGTGGTGGTGGCTTTTGGCGTTGCGTGTGGAGAGACCGCGGATCCGGAAACCACCAGCAGCAAGACCGGCAAGCCTCTCGACGAGGAGCAGTCCGTGCCGGTGGAGTCGGCGGCCAAGCTGGTGCTGAACAATGACTTTGGCAACGTGGTGGTGCGGGGCCAGGCCGGGGCCACGCAGGTGGACATGCGGCCCACGCTGCACAGCTCGGATCCTGAGGCCGGCAACATCGAGGTGTACGTGGATGGTGACACCATGATCGTCCAGGTCAACAACACCTCCGGCGGGGACGTGCGTGTCGACGTGGAAGTGACCACGCCGGAGAACCTGTCGTTCGACGTGAACACCGGCGGCGGCACCCTCAACCTGACGGGGATGAAGGGCAGCGGGAAGGCCAACACCCAGGACGGCAACTGCACCGTCGACATGGATCCGGGTACGGATGGTTCGCTGCAGCTCAACACCAATGCAGGGAACATCTCGGTCACCGTCCCGGCGGCCACCGCGGGTACGCTGACGGCCTCCGCCACGTCGGGCGGCGGCTCCGTGAGCATCTCCAGCAACCTCAACTTCGACGGCGCCAACGTCGCGGGGTCGGCCACGGGCAATCTCAACGGCGGTGGGAGCGTGGAGCTGACGCTCAACACCATGTCCGGCTCCATCAGCGTGACCGGTCGCTGACGCCACCGCGGCGCCCGCTCGCCAGCAGCACGACGGGCGGGTGCCGCATCTCCGGTCGGATGTGCCGCCTCGCGTCCGCGCGCGTCGGGCTTCTCCCCGTGCCTCACCCCGCCGCGTCCCGTGCTATGCAACCCGTCCCATGCGGTCCCTCCCGGCGGCACTGCTGACGCTTTCCCTCTGGCACGTCGTGGCGCAGGCCGCGCCGCCCGCCCCGCCACCACCCGCCACCCGCACCGAGCAGCAGCTGCTGGACCTGCGCGTGGAGAGCGTGGTGCAGCTGGTGGGGGACACCACGCGGGGCAGTGGCGTCGTCGTCAGCACGGATGGCCTGGTCATCACCAGCGCCAAGACGGTGGGCAAGAGCCGCACGCTGGATGCGCGCCTGTACAACGGTCCCTCGGCGCCGCCGCACACCACGGTGGCCACGCTGGTGGTGAAGGATGACTGGTTCGCGGTGCTGAAGCTCGACGGGAAGGACTTCAAGCCCGCGCCGCTGGGCCACACCGCCGACCTCAAGCTCAACGACCGCGTCTTCGCCATCGACCACGGCGCGGGCATGGGATTCACACTCTCGCTGGGTGGCGTCGGCGTGGTCACCCCGCTGCAGCCCGACCTGCCCCGCCTGCAGGACCCCATCCCCACGCTGATTCCGTTCAACGCCGCCAACGTGGGCGGCCCGGTGTTCAACCTGCGCGGTCAGGTGGTGGGCATCATGCAGTCGCCGGATCGCGGTACGCGCGCGCTGCGCGTCGAGGACGTGCGCGACTTCCTGATGCGCCACCGCAGCCGCCTGCCCCAGCGGGAGATCCACCTCGGCGGCGCGCCGGGCATGGTGGTGAGCGGAGAGAAGCTCCCGCCCACGGACCTCCCCACGACGCTGACCTACACCCACGGCGACATCCTCCGCCTCTCGCTGGCGCGCGGCGACAAGCCCTGCGGCGTGCTGCGTCCGGACACGTTCTCCCTTGAGCCGGTGCAGGACCTCACGCTCGGCACCACGCAGCCGGTGGGAACGCTCACCGTCGTCACCACGCCGCCCGGAGCCACCATCAACGTCGACGGCCGCGACCTGGGTCCCACCCCCGCCAGCCTGGACTGCATGGAGCCGGGCACGCACACCGTGAAGCTGACGCGGGAGGGACATGATCCGGACAGTCGCACCGTCGAGGTGCGCGCCGGGGACGAGCACACCCTCGAGGTGAAGCTGCGTCGCCTGGAGGGCTACCTGAAGGTGCGCACCCATCCCTCCGGCGGCGAAGTGTGGATCGACGGCGTCCTGGTGGGCGTGGCGCCGCTGGAGAAGCACGCGGTGACGCCGGGGAAGCACGTGGTGAGCCTGCGTTACCCCGGTGGGGCGCGCGTGCGTCGGGAGCTGGTGTTCCAGGACCGCAAGACCATCGACGTAGGCGAGGTGAGCCTGCCGGCGCCCGGCGCGTTGTTCCGCGTGGACCGTCGTCACATCAACCGCGTCTTCGTCGACGGGCGGGAGCACGGCAACCTCCGCGGCTGGTTCGTGCTGCGGCCCGGTCAACACGTGATCCAGGCGGAAGACGAGCTGGGCAACGTGCTCACCGACAGCTGGGATGCGCCCCTGGGCGGCGTGCGCGTGCTGAGCTTCCAGGGCGACGGCGGCCAGATGACGACGTTGTTGCACGTGCTTGGCTGGTCGGGACTGATCCTGGGCGGGGCCACCGGCGCGCTGGGACTCGCGCTGCTCGCGGGCGTGCCCCTCGGCGTGCACCTCGTGTTCACGGCGCTGGGCGGCGCGCTGGACGCGGTGCATCGCCAGGTGTGGATTCCGACGGTGGTGGCCGGCGCCACGTTGGGCGGACCGTGGCTGATCATTGCGCTGGTGTCCCTCTCCGCGGCGCTGCTGATTCCGCCGTGGGAGGTGTTCCTGGCGCAGGGTGAGGTGGTTCCCACGACGGTGCCGGACGTCCCCATCCCCTTCACGCCGACGGAGGGCTGGGATCCTCGTCCGGTGGCCCGCGCCCGCGCTCCCGAGGACGACGCCACTCCCG
>JBFMGU010000295.1:0-12555 GCA_040752415.1 Myxococcota bacterium | reverse complement strand
GTGGGTCGGGTGGCGCGCCCGCGGCGGGAGGTTGTGGTTGCGCCGTGGCAGAGCCTCCGTCGTGGTTGCTGCTGCTCGGCGGGGCGCTCCTCCTCCGCCGCTCCGCGCGACGTCATGCGCGCAGTCGCGCGACTCCCTGAGCGCGCAGTTCCTGCGCGGCGTCGCGATGTCGCCCCACGTCGGCGAGCTCCCCCGCTCGGCTCCACCTTGATCCAGCGTGGCCTCGGACGTAGACCGCTCGTCGCCCCAGGCAATCATGCTCTGGGTCCTTCAAGGGCGGGTTCCATGACAACCGAAACCAACGACGAGATCAGGGATCTCCTGTCTCCGCACGACGCCGACGGCCGCGAGTTCCTGGCCAAGGTGTCCCGCACGCTGATCAACCTCAAGGACGGGAAGATCAGCGCGAAGGTGGTGACCTTTGGTCTCAATGACAAGGAGCAGAAGACGGGCTGGAGCTTGTTGTGGGCGGCATCGGGCGTGGAGCGGCCGTTGGATCACTTCGTCTCCACGGCGGAAGTGACGCTGTCGCAGGCCAACAACACCATGAAGTCGACCATCGACCGTCTCGACGAGTTCGAGAACAAGTGGTTCGACCAGTGCGGCTTGGCCATCAACCGCTACGTCGACAAGTCCAAGCGGCAGGCGGTTTACGAGGGCTTCTACACCGACCTGCGGCAGGTGGAGCGTGGGCCCGAGGTGGTGGGCTCGGTGGCCAAGCTGCTCAGCCGCCTCAATGACCTGGAAAAGAGCGACGCGCCCGGCGCCAAGCGCGCCGTGGACGCGCTGGCGGAGACCGGGCTCACCAAGGACCTGCGCAAGGAGATGGCGGACCTGGTGGCCAGCGCGCAAGGCACCATGCCGCAGGCAGCGCAGCCCAAGGTGAGTGAGAACGACCAACTCGCCGCGGCGCAGAAGCAGGTGGAGGCCTTCGAGGAGCTGAAGCTCTGGTACGCCTACTGGGCGGAGGCCTGCCGCAAGCGGCTGAAGTACCACGACCTCGTGAAGCTGGGTCTGCGCGCGGTGAAGGGTGGTCGCAAGGCCAGCTCCGAGGAAGACACCGGTGACGTTGATGTGCCCGCCGGTACCCGGACGCTGGTCCCGGGCTGACGCCTCGCAACTCGCGACATCACTCCTGCCTCCTCCTCGCCCGTCGCCCCTTGGCACCTGATCCATCAAAGGGCCTGGGTTCGACATCGTCAGAGCGTGGGGCAGATGTCTCGGGACCCTCGGTTTGATGTCTCAGGCCCCCCGGTTTGATGTCTCGGGACCCCCAGTTTGATGTCTCAGGACCCCTGGTTTGATGTCTCCGGAGGGGTGGATTGACGTGTAGGGACGCGGAGTTGGAGCGCAGACGGCCGTTGGCGGCCCCTGGACCGCACTCCCGTGTGATGTGCCGCACGGTTTGGGGCCGGCTCCTCGTCTCCGTCTTCATGACATCACGCAACGCATCAGTCCGCGCGGGCAAAGAACAGCCGCGGTGTGGGGGAGCCCCGGTTCTCCGACCACGTGGCGTAGATCGTCCCGTACGCGTCGACGAACACCGCCGGCTCCCGTGCCGCCGCGCCACCCGTGCCCGCCTGGCTGCTGGTCGTGAGGGGCGGGTCAAACCCTCCTTCCGCGTTGAAGCGTGAGAAGACCGCGCGCTGTCCGTTGCTGCTGTCGATGAAGAGCACGTAGACGTTCCGGCCGGGATCGGCCACGGAGCGCGGCGAGGTCTGGTCGCCATTGAGTCCCACGCCCACGTTGACGCTGGCTTCGAAGCTCTCGCCCAGATCGAGGGAGTTGGCGAAGTAGACGTCCGCGCCGTTGCGACGGTCCTCCCAGGTGGCGAGCACGGTGTCGGTGCGTGCGTCCACGGCGAGGGAGACGTGGCGCTGGTTGTTGCCGCCGGCGTCATCATCGACGCGAACCTCGGCACCGAAGGTTTCCGCGCCGTCGGCGGAATGCACCAGGTAGATGTCATCGTCGCCGCGACCACGCTTGCCGTGAAAGCCCACGTAGACATCCGTGCCATTCGCATCCAGCGCCACCGACGGGGCATGGGAGTCACTGCCGGTATCAACGCGTTGGACTTGTCCGAAGCTCTCGCCGTCATCCTCCGACCGCGCGACATGGATCCCATTGGCGTTCTCGAATGCCACCACGACCACGTCGTCCCGCACGGCCACGGAGGGCAGGGTGCCGGGACCAAGGTCGACGGGCGGGTCCCAAGTTGGTGTCGGTCCGCCGTCGGGGTTTCCGCGCCCGCGCACAACCCTGATGTTGCCGCCGCTCTGCAGCGCGACGAAGACGAACGACGGGCGCACCTCGTCCGAGCGGTCCAGCATCGCCACCGACGGAGCCGCGCCGGCCTCGGCACCCTCCAGCACCGCCGCGGCGGTCCAGCTGTCGCCGAGATCCGTGGACATGGACCAGCGCACCGCGCCCCCCTCGGCCCACGCGAGGAGGAGGGGAACGCCGATCCGGCCGCCGCTGATGGATGGGTTCGCCTGCGCATCACTGCCCTCGTCCGCTGGCCGAATCTCCGGGGCGAACCGCAGCACATGCGGCGTGGCGCTCACCGAGCAGCTCTCCGCCAGCGCGCCCGCGTCCGCCCCCAGCGCCTGAACGCCAGCGGTGTAGGTGACGTCGTTCTGAAGGCCGGTCAGCGTGTGTTCGCAGACGTCGGTCGTGCAGGGGACGACGACTTCATCCGGGTCGATGGAGGGCGGCGCACCAAAGATGATGCGGTACCCGCCGGTGGCGGGTTGGCCGGTGTGGTTGTTCCAGCTCAGCGCGAGGACGGTGTCTCCCTCGACGGCGAACAAGTCGATCCCGTCGTCGTCAAGGCAGCCCGGGATGCGCCCGCCGGTTCCGGCATCTCCCAGCTCACCGCGTCCTGCGTCGGGGAGCGGTCCGCCGCTGCTGCTCGACGTGGTTGTTCCGCCGTTGTCGTCATCGTCGTCGCGGTTGGTCGGGCAGCCACCCACCACAGCGCTCGCGACCATCAGCACGATCAGTCCGGCGCTGATGGGTGCCGACTCCGACTTCCAATGTTGTGTTCTCATCATGGCAATCCTTGTGTGTCCAGGTGGCCGCTCGCACAGCCGGGCGATGCTACCGGACGCGCACGGGCAGATGGTTCGTAAATCGCCGGGTGCGACCTCATCCTTCACCTCAGTGAAGAGCGAGCGGCACCGGAAGCAAGACCCTCCCAGCTGCTGGGCCCCGCCGGCACCTGGCTTGTTCCGGCTGCACGTGGCGTTAGCCGCGCTCCTCCGGGGGCCGCTGTCGTCGGAAAGCCGCGTACAACAACACGTCATAGGCAATCTTCATCCCGGCACCGACGAAGAGCGGCGTGGCAATGGAAGTGCCCTGCATCAGGAATCCCGCGAAAACCGGCGCCATCGCCCAGCCGCCAATCCGCACCAGGTGGGTGACGCCAGAGACCAACGTCCTCTCCTCCGGGCGCACCAGCCCCATCACATAGGATTGCCGTGTGGGGACATCCATCTCAACGAGCCCCTCCCGCAGCAGGAACAGGCATGCGGCGACCGGGAAACTCGGGGCCAAGGCGACCGTCACCAGCAGCAGGCTTGATGGGATGTGCGTGAACACCATGGTGTTGAGGAGGCCAATGCGTTTGGCGAGCCACGCCGCACCGAGGTGTGAGGCGGCATTGGCGACCCGCGCACCGAAGAACAGCGCCCCCACCACGCCCTCGGAAACGCCGAAACGCTCGAAGAAGTAGAACGACAGCAGCGCCGCGGTGAGGAAGCCGCCCGCGACGCTGTCCACCGCGAAGAGCGAGGCGATCCTCCAGAGAACGCGCTTGGTCTCGGGCGAGACCGGTGCCTTCACCCCGACTGCCTCGGTCTCCGTGGCGGCGGACAGGCGGCTGTAGATGCCAGCCGTGGCGAGCAGAATCACGCAATACACCAGCATCATCCCGCGCGCCGCGCCGACGTCATCGAGGCCGCTGAGGTGTCGGAGGAGCGCGGTTCCGCCGGCGATCAACCCACCCAACGCGTGACCGACGTCCTGGACGACGCTGTACCAGGCGAACGCGGTGGTCCTCTCGGCATCGGGAGCGGTGGCGGGGAGGATGACCTGATCCAGGATGAGGGACGCCCCGCGGTCACGCCCCATGCCGTTGACCATCCCGACGAAGGCGGCCACGACGACCGCATGGAGCTCACTGAGGATCGCGGTGCCGAGTCCGCCGGCCGCTCCGAGAAGAGCCAGCAGCACCAGCACCCGACGGCGTCCCAGTTGGTCACCGAGCAACGTGACGACAACGCTGGCGACCGTGGCGCCCATGAGGCCCGCGCTCACCACCATCCCGACGTCGCGCGCGATGAAACCACGCCGAGCGAGGAAGATGCCGATGAGCACGCCCACCATCCCCGTGGAGAGCGCGCGCAGGAACGCCGCGACATACAGAATTTGTCGGTCGCTGCTGTTCTGGCCGTGGCTGAGCCCGGTCATCTCTTGGCGCTCCCGCAGTGACGCGCGTCAGCACGGAGGGGCCTCGGATGACGCCGCCGGTGCGCCCGAGGCGTCGTCACCGTCACCGCGGCAGCGGGAAGCTCCGCGTGGTCGTGCGGCCCAGCGGTCATTAGGTTCGAACCAGTTGTCAGGGGAGTCAGGGGAATGAAGATGCGCGTGATCATGGTGTGGCTTGGCCTGGCGGTTCTCACAATCCCCCGGGTTGCCTCGGCCGATGTGCATGCGACCAACGGCCCGCTCGACCCGTCGGTGATCGAGGCGCTGACGGGTGTCTCGGGCCAGTGGCAGGACGACAGCGCGTTCAAGGTCAGCGTGCCGCGCAGCGACCTCGACGTCAGCGTCAACGGCATCCGCATCTCACCTCCCATGGGTCTGACGTCCTGGGCCTCCTTCAAGCGGGTCGGTGACCGTGTGGTGATCATGGGCGACGTCGTTCTACTCGAGAGCCAGGTCAGCCCGGTCATGGACGCGGCGCTGGCTGGGGGGCTGCGCATCACCGCCCTCCACAACCACTTCCTGCACGACCAGCCACGCATCATGTTCATGCACCTCGGCGGCCACGGCCGCACAGAAGACCTGGCGCTCGCCGTGGGAGCCGTCTTCCGGGCGATTGCGGCCGGGTCCCCGGAGCCCACGACGGTTCCATCCACGGGAGCAACTCCGCTGCAGCAGACCGAGCTTGAAGGAATCCTTGGCCGCACGGGTCAGATGAGCAACGGCGTTTTCCGGGTGGTGATTGACAAGCCCACCAACGTCGACGGCCACGCCGTGGGCAAGGAGATGGGAGTGAATACCTGGGCCGCATTCCAGGGCACGTCGGAACAGGCAGCGGTGGCGGGTGACTTTGCCATGTACGAGGACGAGCTCGACGCGGTCATCCGCGCCCTCCGCGCGGCCGGTATCCACGTGGTGGCAATCCACAGCCACATGGTCCACGAGACACCGCGGGTCATCTTCCTCCACTACTGGGGAGAAGGCCCGGCGGCCGCGCTCGCGAGAGGCATTCGCGCCGCGCTTGATGCACAAGAGAGCGTGGCCCAGGCGCAGTGACGTGTCCGGTGCGTCCGTCAGCGGGACGCGCTGCCTACGGGAGGATGCGTCGCGTCGGGCACTCCCCTCCGCCCTGGATGTGCGCGCCTGCCTCGAGCGAGCGCGGTCAGTTGCCTTCGCCAGTATGGGCGCTTCAGGGCGAGGTGAAGGTGTCCTTGAGGCGCACGACGGCGCCGTTCTTGCCATCGCAGACCCAGAGGTTGCCGCGGTCATCCACGGTCATGCAGTGGCCTTCCTCGGGGATGTCCATCTTCCCGAGCAAGCTCAGCTCCCCTGCATCCGAGAGCGCCAACACCGCCACCTCTTTGCCGGGGTCACCGCGCACGTAGACGTGTTTGTTGAGCGGGTTGAACGCCATCAAGGTCGCGCCGCCGTCCATGTTGAAGCTGCTGCGCACCGCGCCGTTCGCTTTCACGTCGAGAACATGCGCCTTCGTCGACCCGCATCCGACGACAAGGAACCCGCGGGCCTCGTCCAGCGCGGGAATGCCGTGGGTGTTGCTGCAGTCAATCTCCCAGCGCGACAAGACGGCCCTTGCGGTGAGCTCCACCTCCATGACCCTGCCGTTGGCGAGGTGCGCGTACGCGCGATTGCGCGTCTGGTCGATGGTGAGACCCTCGGGACCGTCCGGCGTATCGATGGTGTCGACGAGCTCAGGCGCGTTGTTGTCGCCGAGCTTGAACACCTCGATCTTCCCCGTCACCGGCAGGGTGACCCAGAACTCATCCCGGCTGGCCACGAAGCGGACGTAGTCCGGTGGTGACGACGTCTGCGCGGAACCAACGATGCTCTGCGACCCCACATCCATGGCGACCAGGCGCGCCCCCACGCGGTCGACCGCCAACACGAGTCCGTGTCCCTCGTCGGCGGAGTTCAGGTGGATGACCCGGCCAATGCTGACCACTTCGAGCGTGTCCGGCTGAATCAGGTCCACCCGGCCATGCTGGGCCGTCGGGACAAGGACCCGCTGAAGCCGCGAGGAGAACCACAGGTCGTCGAGCGCGGAACCTCCGCCAGCCAGGGTCACCGTGGCACGGTCGCCATCAACGGATGAGCCGGCCTGTCCACAGGCCACCAACATCACCAGGAGCAGTCCACGAGCAATCCTCATCGTCGTCCTTCCGTCAGCGCGCGGTCGCCTCGAGATCATCGAACGCGGTCACCGAGTCCGCCTTGGTCCACAGCCCGACCTTCCCCTCGTTGAACGTGGTATCCGACGCGGTGATGACCGGAGTGCCGTTCCAGCTGACGGTGAGCTGTTCCCCGTCGGCAGTGGCCTCCAGGGCGTGCCACTCCCCGGCGGTCACGGGGGAATCCGCGGTTGCGAGCTGCTCCCGGTTGCCGTTGACGACGCGGTAGAGACGGACGTTGCCCTCCAGCGCGTTGGCGCGGGTGATGTAGTAGTTCTCGCTGTCGCGGACGCGGAACATGAGGCCGCACGCCTGGTCCACGGCCCCAGACTCCGGGCGGCAGCGCACCTTCACGCCAAGGTCCTTGAACGTGAGGTCCTTGACGATGACGCGCGGGTAGTCCGGCGCCGCGAACACGCCCTTCTGACGCAGCACCCGTGGCCCCGAGGGCGCAGAGCCTTCGTCCTCGACCACCCAATTCCCCAGGACCGAGATGAAGTCACCGGGCAGGTTGTTCTCCGGCGTCTCATCGAAGCGCCAGTGGTAGGTCTTGCCAGCTTCAGCGGGCAGGTTGCCGCCGCCGGTGCTGAACGCTGGCGGAGTCACGCCACACCGGGCGCCCAACAGCACCACGGACAAAACGAGAATGATGCGCATGTCGTTCTCCTGGACCGCGCACGGGGCGGCGAGCGCCCATCCGCTGCACTCGCCGCCCCGGTGCACCACCCCGGCGCCTTACGGCTGGACGGGAATGCTGAAGCGCTCGCCCCCGCGCCACGGGTTTCCGCCGGCGGGGTCATAGACAACGTCACGGCCGGCCTGCGCGGACACCCAGAACTGCACGGCGGTGGCACCTTCCGGCACCTTGATGTGCGGCGTGAGCTGCATGCGCGGTTCACCACGGGCGAGGCGCGCGGTGCGGTCGTCCGGGTACTCCCGCTTCAGCAGCGGGTAGCTCTGGTAGGTGCGACCACCGTCGAACGACACGGTGACCTCCGCGCTGTGCAGGTGCTTCTGGTCCGCCGGCAGACGGTCGATGATGCGCTGCAGGTCGTAGTCCAGCTTGAGCTGCTCGCCGGCCTTGAGCGGCTGTGACGTCACCGGACCGTTGGCGCCGAAGCTCACCGTGCCGCCGCGCTTGGGCAGGATGTCCACGGAGAAGTTCTGCGCGTCGCGGCTGTCCCAGTAAACCTGCCCGCTGCTGCCGGTGTAGCGGAACCAGTATTCCAGCTTGCCGCTCGCGTCCTCCGGCAGGTTCAGCGTGAAGGTGCCGTCGGGCTGCGCCTTCATGTCGACGAAGGCGGAGGCCGGACCGTTGTTGATGCGGTACTGCATCTCCACCTTGGTGTACGCCTCGGCGAGCCGCGTGCCGTAGATGGGGCCAACGCTCGGCGAGTACTCGCCGGTGTCGTACGACTCGTAGCGGCCGTCGACGGTGTTCTGGATCTTGAGCGGCTTGCCGGCCTCGGCGTGCGCGGGCAGGTACGTGTCGACGTCGCCCCCTTCCGTCACCAGCTTCATCGAGCCGCCGGTCCATGCGCCGTGGTTGACGTGGTAGGCGGTGACGTCCTTCTTGGCGATGGGGTCGGCGGCAATGTTGCCTACCGGCATCGCAGCTGCGGTCTCCAGCACGCGGCGCGCGTCAGGGGTCAGCTTGGACGCGACGAGCAGCGCGCCCAGCGTGGTCTTCTCGGAAGCGTCGATCCTGCCGTCCGCAAAGGCGCGGTTGGCGATGCTGGTGGCCTGCCAGCCGTTGAGCGTCCGGTCGCCACCACCGCGTTCCATGGTCTGCTCGTACTGCAGGGCCATGTTGCGGATGGCGTCGTTGTTCATCTGGGTGAACGCGTCGAGCCGTTGCTTGACGCCGGCGGTCTCGAACTTGTCCGCGTTGGCGCCGATGAAGTTGCGCAGCGCATTCTTCTCGGTGCTCGAGAGCACGTCGTCCTTCTGCACGTGATCGATGAGCTTGTTGACTTCGGCCTCGCTGATCTTGCCGTCCTTCGGCATGTCGAGGACCGCGTTGAAATGCTCCAGCGTCTCCTCGAGGAAGTGCACCAGCGACTTGACGCCGATGCTCTCCACCTCGTTGTAGTTGTTGTCGGGGCCCTTGAACCGCTGCAGCGCCGTGGCCACCCGCGCGGCGAGCTCCTCGGGGGGACGGTTGGCCAGCGCCTGGTAGCCGCCGGGGAACACGTCCTGCAGCAGCGCGCGGGCGTGGGCGATCGGCTTGCCGGTGCGGCCGGGATTGTCCACCTGCTCGAGGTTCACCGTGGCGCGGGCGATGTCGTGGATGGACTTCATCGCCCGGTCGATCGAGCGCGCCGCGAGCGTCAGGGGTGTGTTGGTGGAGGCGGTGGACGCCTGGGGCGCAGGCGTGACGTTGGTGGGACGCGTGGGATTGTTGCGGACGGGCGGCATGGTTGACCTCGGCTTGTCCGGGCGGGATCCCCACCGGTGATTCATGTGAATCGGCCTTCTGGCACTGCTCCTCGCATGCGGTCAAGCAAACGGGAGGCTGTTGCCTTGACAGGTGATGCAGATGAATCGTAGCGGAGTGCCACATGGAACCCGGCCAATCCCCCGGCGCGGAGCCCCGCTGGCTCCTGCTCATTCACCAGACGCCGCCCAAGCCGGACTACCTGCGGGTGAAGATCGGCCGACGCCTCCAGCGCATTGGCGCGGTGGCCATCAAGAGCACGGTCTACGTCTTGCCGCGCACGGAAGGCTCGCTGGAGGACTTCCAGTGGCTGGTCAAGGAGATCACGAGCATTGGCGGGGATGCCACGCTCTGTGAGGCCCGACTGATCGACGGCATGGCGGACGCGCAGGTGGAGGCGCTGTTCCGGGCGGCGCGGGACGCCGACTACGCAGGGGTCACGGAAGAAGCACGTCGGCTGATGGCCACGAACGCAGACGAGCGGACCGGCTTGGAAGGTGCACTGGCGCGGCTGCGCAAGCGCATGAACGACATCGCCGCGATCGATTTCTTCTCGGCACCGCAGCGCGCCGTGGCGCTCGCCGAGCTGGCCGCGCTGGAGAAACTTGTGCATCCCGTGCGGGCGCCCGGCGAGACCGTCGCCCGAGATGAGTACCGGGGACGTACCTGGGTGACGCGGACAGGCATCTACGTTGACCGCATTGCCAGCGCATGGCTCATCCGCCGGTTCATCGATCCCGACGCGCGGTTCAAGTTCGTGTCGGCAAAGACCCATGTGCACACGCCCGGCGAGCTGCGCTTCGACATGTCCGAGGGGGAATTCACCCACGAGGGTGACATGTGCAGCTTCGAGGTGCTCATGCACCGCCTGGGCCTCGAGGAGCCAGGGCTTGTCCCCATTGCCCAGATCATCCACGACCTGGACATCAACGACGGCAAGTTCGGCCGTGATGAGGCGCCGGGCGTGGCGGCGATGATCAATGGGTTGGCCCTCCGCCACCGCACCGACGAGGAGCGGTTGTCGGCGGGGACGGAGCTTTTCGAGAACCTGTTGGCGATGTTCAAGAAGCGATCACCTTGATCCAGGAGGCGCAGGATGGACGTGAGTCGTCGTGAGACATTGGGGATGGTCACGCTCGGGGCGGCCATGGTCGCGGTTGGGGCGCGGGCGGCCGAACCGAAGGCGGCCGTCGCGGCGCGTTCGCCGGTCCCACTCCCCTTCAATCCCAGCAAGCTCAAAGGCCTGTCGGAGAAGCTGATCGTCTCGCACCACGAGAACAACTACGGCGGCGCGCTGAAGAACCTGGCCAAGGTGCAGGACGAACTCGCACGACTTCCCAAGGACGCGCCGGGGTATCTCGTGGGCGGGTTGCGAGAGCGGGAGCTGACGTTCACCAACTCGGTCATCCTGCACGAGCACTATTTCGCCAACCTGGGCGCCGACGGGAAGGCTTCCGGCGCGATCGAACGGGCGCTGGCGAGCGCGCACGGGAGCCTGGGGGCGTGGGAGGACCAGTTTCGCGCGGTGGCCATGAGTCTGGCCGGTGGCAGCGGCTGGGCCATCCTGGACTTCAACTTCCACACGCGTGAGCTGCGCACCTACTGGTCTGGCAATCACACGCAGTCGGTTGCGTTTGGCGCTCCGTTGCTGGTGCTGGACATGTACGAGCACGCCTTTCACATCGACTACGGCGCTGCCGCGGCGCGGTACGTGGACGCGTTCTTCCTGAACATCTCGTGGGAAGAGGTCAACCGTCGCTACGAACGTGCCGTGAAGGCTGCCGAGGCGCTGCGCGGATGAGCGCGCAGGATGGCGGGGCGGTCAACCCGAGCACGCTCCGCGACCTGGTCCGCTACTTCCTGTGGCTTGGAACCACGGGGTTCGGCGGTCCCATCGCGCTCACCGGCTACATGCAGCGCGACCTCGTCGAGGACCGGCGCTGGATTTCCCGCGAGGATTATCTGCAGGGCCTCGCGTTGGCGCAGCTTGCGCCTGGCCCCCTCGCGGCTCAGCTGGCCATCTACCTGGGGTGGGTCCATTCGGGCGTGCTTGGCGCCACACTGGCGGGCATCGCATTCGTACTGCCATCGTTCCTCATGGTGATGGTGCTAGCCGTGCTCTACGTGCGCTTCGGCGGCCTGGGCTGGATGCAGGGGGCGTTCTACGGAATCGGGGCCGCCGTCATTGCCATCATCGCCCGTAGCGCGACCAAGCTGGTCAAGATGACACTGGTCCGAGATCCGTTGCTGTGGGGCATCTTCGTCGTGAATGCCGCGGTCACGGCGTGGACCGAGACCGAAGTCATCTCGGTGTTCCTCTTCAGCGGAGTGGTCGTGCTCGCATGGCGCGTTGGCAAGGCGCAATGGGCGAAGGGCGGGGCAGCGATTCCCGCGCTTCTGCCGCCGTTTCTCTTGACCGGTGCGCGCGACGTCGCCACGGGTGAGACGCTTGCGCAGCTCGCGTGGTTCTTCACCAAGGCGGGCGCGTTCGTGTTCGGTAGCGGGCTGGCCATTGTGCCGTTCCTCTACGGTGGCGTGGTGCAACAGCAGCACTGGCTGGACGACCGTCAGTTCCTGGACGCGGTGGCGGTGGCGATGATCACCCCTGGGCCCGTGGTCATCACGGTGGCGTTCATCGGCTACCTGGTTGCCGGATTCACGGGTGCGGTCGTCGCGGCGGCCGGAACGTTCCTGCCCTGCTATCTGCTGGTGGTCATTCCAGCGGGATACTTCCGTCGTCACGCATCCCAGCCGCACGTGAAGTCCTTTGTGGACGGCGTCACCGCCGCCGCAACGGGCGCCATCGCCGGTGCGGCGTTCGTGCTGGCGCGCCGCGCACTGACCGACGTCGGCGCGGTGGTCATTTGCGCGGTCACCCTGGTGGTTCTGCTCAAGGCCCGCAAGGCCCCGGAGCCGCTTGTCGTCATTGTCGCGGCCGTCGTGGGGCTGCTCTTGCGCGACCCCTGAATTGAGCCATCACGATTCCCCGGGCGCAAACAAGGACCAGACGACGGTCCCAATGCCACCGGCAATCGTCAGTGCGCCAACACCCGCCAGCGCGACGGCGAGCGCGAGCCCAAGCAAGCTGCTGATCTCGACGCCAACCAGCAACGGGCTGAACACCTGGGTTTCGATCTGCTGGCCGCCGCGTTCCTGGGCCCAGATGTACGCCCCGCCGGTGACCGACACCGCCGCAAGCGGGATGGCCAACGCCACCAGCACAAGGCCGGCAACCGCGGCGACAGTCCCGCCAGTCCGGAGTGGCAGCCTGTGTGCTCCGGGCACCTTGCGGGCCGCGGAGCCGTAGAGGTCTGCGATGACCTCCCCGGTGAGCTGTTCCATTCGTTCGGGGTTGTCCATCCGGAACGAGCGGGACGCCGAGGCGATTGTCGCCGCAGTGCGGGAGTTGACCCTCGAGAGCGCGAGCAGTCCGCGACTCCCGATCTT
>JBFMGU010000294.1:0-12685 GCA_040752415.1 Myxococcota bacterium | reverse complement strand
AGGGTGTCGCCCAAGCCAGGCCAACGACGACAAGGGACCCGGGACCCGCCTCGGCCGACAGCCAGGACGGTTTTTGGAGCACTTGTCCAAAGCGGCGAGGGCCCGCCGCACTCCAGGTCGTGGCCCGATCACGACGTCATTGCTCATGGGCGTCTGATTCTGACGCAGCCCTCACTCGTCCACTTCCGGGGCGCGGTAGCCCGGCCAGCGCTCGCTCACCTTCACCAGCGCGGCGTTGTCCCACGCCGTCAACGTGCCCGGCGCCAGGCCGGTGGGCATGGTGAGCACGCCCTCCTCGTGTCGCATCACGATCACCGTTCCGCCCGGGAGCGCGCGCCCCGGCACGAAGATGGCCCGCGTCCCCAGCACGCACGCGTGCCCCACCGCACCGCCGAGCTCACTGCGTCCGGTGTCCTGCTCGTCGTCGGGGCCCTGGCCCACGCGCACCGTCACGCCCTTGGCGCCGGTGAAGAAGATGACGCCCGCGGTGATGAACACGCCCCGCCCCAGCAGCACCTCGCACAGGTCGAGATTGCTGATGGTGCTGCCCGGGAGCGCAACCACCCGACGGAGGAACGTGTCCGCCAACGTGCTGCACCCCGGCCCGATCACGCTGTGGTGGATGGCGCTGTGATCCGCCAGCCGCGCGCCGCGCCCGATGTAGCTCCCCACCACCGTGGCGTGCGCCTCCACCTCCACGCCGTCCTCCAGCACACTCCCCTCGACGAGCGCGGTGCTGTGGATGCGCACGTTCTGGCCCACCACGTTCTGCCCGCCGCACAGCGCGTAGGGCGCGCCCTGCAACAACCACAACAGGTGCGGCCAGCGCGTCACGTGCGCCACCCACGCGCGCGCCAGCGGGAAGGGAAAGCGGTACGGCGCGGCTCCGTAGCCGGGGGTGCGCACCGTCATCTCGTCGACGGGCAGGGTCACCCGCACCGGGTGCGCGCGCTGGCGCAGGTCCGCGAGCGTCGCCTCCTCGTCGGTGACGTCGGTGAGCGGCCGGTCCACGAGGAAGAGGTCGTAGACCCGCGCGGCGCCGTCGTCGGTGAGCGCGGCGGTGCCCAGCGCGGCGGTGTGCTCGGTCATGGTGTTGCGCACCACGCACAGGCGCGCCGGGAGCTGGGTGGCCGCCGCCTTGAACGCGTCCAGCAGCGCCGCGTTCCATGCCACGTGACGAGCAGCCACCACCTGCGCCCCGTCGGCGGCGGCGTACACGCCGGGCCGACCCAGGGTCTCGTCGATGAGCGCCTGCGGCGGCTCCGGGTAGGGGAACAACCCCTCCGCCTTCCCGAGCCACTGCACGCCCATCACGCCGCCTTCTTGATGAGGGCCTCGTAGGAGCGGTTGATGTGCTGCGCCAGGATCAGCAGCTCACCAATGTCCGTCTCGACTTCCTTGCCCGGGCCATTGTCGCCGTAGATGAGGTTCACCACCTTGCCGCGCACCACCACCGGCATCAGGAACACGCTGCGCGGCACCTTCCCGCCAATGAGCTTGAGGAACAGGATGTTGACCTGCTGCTTGGGCAGCGGCCCCAGGAAGTGCGCCTTGCTCTCCACGGCGAGACGGAACACGGAAGGCTGCGCCAGCGGGAGCAGCACGCGGTGCGCCACGTCGAGGCTGAGGCCCTCTCCCAGCGCATCCCAGCCCAGCGCCAGCTCCCGCTGCACGGTGAACAGCATGGCGCGCTTGAAGCGCGTGAGCGCGTAGCGCAGCACGGTGAGGCCAATGGCGTTGCGGTCCTCCACGCCGGCGAGCAGCTCCTTGGCCTGCTGGAAGGTGAGCGGACTCTCGTCGCGCTGCACCGTGGGAGCAACGGGCTCCTCCTCCACCGGCGGCGCTTCCTCGACGTGCGGCGGCTCCGGCTCGGGGTGGTCGCCCTGGGCCACCATCTCCGTCCAGCTCGCGGTCTGCCACTCCGCGGGGGCGGCGGGCGCTGGCGCCGGCGGCGTGATGGCCTCCGCGGGAATCTTGATGCCCGGGTTGGAGACCTCGTCGATGAGCACCTCCACCGCGTCGTCGGGCGGAGGCGTGGTGGGCATGGGGCCCCACGACGCGGCCATCCCCGACGGTTGCGGTGCGGGCGCGGGCGGCGCCACGGCCACGACCGGCGCGGGCGGCGTTGTGACCGGAGCGCGGGCCACGGGCGCGGCGACGGGCGGAGGCTGGGGCGCCTCGCGCTCCACCGGCTCGAGCGGGAGCAGGATCCCGGTGGCCAGGACGGGAACGTCGTCGACGTCGGGTGCCGGAGGCGGCGCCTGCGGAGGAGGAACCGCGGGCATGGACGGGTTGGTCCCGCCGGCCTTGCGCGCCGCCGCGGCCTCACCCTGCGCCACCGCGCGCTCGACGGCACTGAGGCCACCGCCGCCGCCCTGCTGGTAGATGGAATAGAAATCGTCCTCGTCGGTGAGCTCGGGGCCCGCGGGCACGGCGGGCGCGGGAGGTGGAACCGCGGCGCGGGCCATCACGGGCGCCACCGCCACCGGAGCCGCGGCCGGCGCGGGCACCGACGACGTGTAGCTGGCCAGCGAGATCTCCTTGGGCGGCGGGGCGGGCTGCGGCGCAATGGCCTGCTTCATGAGCAGCTTCGCGCGCGCCATGGCGTCGCCATCCAGGCTCAACGCCCGCATGCCACGACGGACGTTGTAATACTTGCCCAGCAGCTCCCACATGCGGGCTTCACACACCACCACCGGGCGCACATTCCGTCGCAGCGCCGCTTCCAGCTCCTGCACCTGGCGCGGGTTGCGCGGGTCGGTCATGAACACGTGCATGAACGTGCCGTCCCACTTGGCGGGCACGGAGTTGATGCGCGCGGCGACGTCCTTGCGCAGCGTGCGCGCCAGCGTCATCGACGTGTCGGCCGTGGGTCCGGCCGCGTACGGCACGCCGTGGAGCGCGCCCAGCGCCTGCGCAATGGTCAGCTCGTCCACCAGGCCCAGGTCGATGATGTTGGTGCCAATGCGGTCTCCGTAGACGACCTGGTGGGCCCGTGCCTCCTGGGCCTGCTGGGCCGTCATGAATCCCGCCCGCATGAGCATCTGAACGAGCTGTGACATGGTGTGTGACCGTCCGGGGGCGCTCTATTGCCCCGCCGAGCCACAGCGCGCAAGGTGCCACGCCCTCATTGCAGCGGGAGCGTGCCTGGGGCACGAAGGGACCATGGGCGTCGTCGCAAGCATGCAGCGAACGGCCGAGCTCGTGCTCCTCGTGGCGGTCGTCCTGTTCGCGTCCGCCTGCGACGAGCCGGGCGGCGCGTGTCCGCCGGGGGACGGGCTGGGGAGCTGGTCGGCCACCACGCGCGAGGGCTCACCTGTCCACCGCCACCACCACGCCACCGTCTACGAGCGCACCACCGACCGCGTCATCATCTGGGGCGGCGCTGGCGACACCGCGGAGCTGGCCGACGGCGCCATCTACAACCCGCGCGACGACACCTGGGAAGCGCTGCCCACGGAAGGCGCACCGTCCGCACGCACCCAGTTCGCCCACGCGTTCACCGGCCGGTACCTCGTCATCTTCGGCGGGATGCGTCGGGTGACGTCGGAGGAGGAGCGGCCCGGGGAGATCCTCGGCGACGGTGCGATTCTCGACGTCACCACGTTGACGTGGTCGCCGCTTCCCGTCGAGGGGATTCCTCCGCCGCGCTACCGCGCCGCCGCCACGGCGGTGGGCGCGCGGGTGTTCGTGGTGGGCGGGCTGGACGCGGATGGCGTGCGCGGTGATGCCCACGTGCTGGACCTGGGCGCGGTGCCACCCGCGTGGCGCGGGCTGCGTGGGGCTCCGCCGCTGACCACGTCGGATGATCCGTTGCCGTACGCCGCGGAGCCCCTCTTCCTCAGCCACAATGACGTGGCGCTGGTGGCCATCAGCGGAGTGGGCACCGGCGGTCCCACCATGCGCGCCGCGGTGTATCCGCTGGGCGCGGGAATCGAGGTGGGTGGGCCCTGGTCCGTCGACGATTCCCCGCAGGCGCCGCCGGCGCGCTCAGGCGCGGTGATGGTGACGGTGGGTGGTGGTCGCTTCATGGTCTACGGCGGACACGCGCCGCACCTGGAAGCGGGTGACGACGCGCGCCAGTACATCGACGACGGTGCGCTCCTGACGGTGACGCCGGGCAGCAACGCCATGACGTGGGAGCAGGTGACAGGCGTCGACGGAGTCAGTGTCCCGCGTGCGTACGCCGGCGGGGTGTGGACGGGCGACGGGCTGATGGTGGTGGGCGGGCGCGACCCGGGCCACTGCGGGGGCGGCGTGTTCTGGGACTACAACAGCCGGCAGTGGACGCGGCTGACCTACGCCAACGGCCCCCGGGCGGGACGCTTCCCCGGCGTGGCGTGGACGGGCGTGGGTCTCGTCGTGTTTGGCGGGATGCGGCCGCTCACGCAGAGCACGCTGGGCCCGGTGGGCGGAGTGTGGAGGCCGTGATGCGACGAGCGTGGGTCGTTGGGTTTGGGGTCCTGAGCGCCATCTCGCTGGTTTCAGCCAGAGAAGCACACGCGTGCTTGATCCTACTCCCCGCCACGGAGTTCATGGCGCCCGCGCCCGACGCCACGGACGTCCCCGTCAACACCCGCATCTGGGTGGGTGCGGGAGAGGGCGGAGAGGACACGATGTCCGTGTCGGGCCCCCATGGACCCATTCACGGGACCCGCACCTCGCTCGTCTCCAACCTCGTCACCATCGTTGTCTTCACCCCCACCGAGCCCCTGGTTCCCGGCGAGACCTACGTGGTGACGCGCCCGGGCGGAGGTAGCTCCACGTTCCGCGTCGGGAACGCCCGCGACCACGAGGCGCCACCCCCGCCCTCGGTTGTCTCTCGTCGCTACGAGCCAGACCCCGAGGACACCGACGCGATTCCCGACATCCTCCAGGATGACTCGTGCTCGACGTGTTCGGCGGGAACGGTCTTCGACCTCGAACACAAGGGACTGTTCGTCGTGGCGGATCTCAACCGCGCGCAGGCTGAGACCGTGGCGTTCAACCCGGGTGAGCACCTGGGCTTCGCCGCGCTCGGCCTCACCACGGAGGTGAAGGTTTCCGACGCGGTCGCCTGTGGTGGGCAGGGTGAGTCCGTGACGCGGTTTGGCACGGTGGACCTGGCCGGGAACTTCTCCGGGTGGTCTCCCGACGAGGACACCCACCAGGGAAGCAGCTCCTGCGCGGCCTCGTCGGGCACGGGGTCGTGGGCCCTGTTCCTCCTGCTGCGTGCGGCGCGCCGACGACGCTGACCGGTGTCACACCGGATCACCTCACGGCGCTGGCGGGATGATGCGGCCCGGCGCGCCGTTGGCGCCTTCCATGGTGTGGCAGTTCATGCAGTTGCCATCCGTCTGCGGTGTGAACATCCGACGCACGTTGCCCAACGCGTCGACAACCTCCGCGGTGTATGGCTTGGCAATGCTGGTGCTCGTCTTGAAGTTGCCCGCGGTGTTCGTGAGCAGCTCAATGACAGCGCCGTTCGCGTCGGTGATGCGCACCGTGACGTTGGGCACGCCGTTGCAGTCCGTCTCGTCGTGGAGGGCGCCCATCACCGTGCCCGCGGCCTTGTAGGTGGGCCCATCCTCACGGCTGTGACAGTTCATGCAGTTCCCACCCGGGTGCATCCGGGACGAGCCGTGGTCGCCGTCATCCCACCAGGTGCCCGACGTGCAGGTGGGCTCCCAGGGCTCCGGCCCGCCCGCATCCGGCGGCGACGATGGCTCACCCGCGTCCACCTCGTTCGGGCTGCCCGCGTCGGGAGATGACGCGCCGTTACCCGGCTCACACGCCTGCTCCGGCGTGCCCGCGTTCACCCAGCGACGCACCAGGTCGATCTCCGCGTTGCTCGGTCCGTTGCCACCCGGCGGCATCGACTGGTCCTCCATGCGCGCGGCGGACGCTTCCCAGCGGTTCATGGGGCGGTACGCCGGGTGCGACGTGGCCTGCAGCCCCGCCTGGTACGAGTCCAACGGAACCTGCGCTCCACCGGAGCGATGGCAGCCCGTGCACCACGACGACATGATCGGCTCCACGTCGGCGTAGCCCACCGGGTCGCACGTGCCGGCGTCCGGCGTTTCCACGCCTCCCGACGACGAAGATGTTCCACCCGACGAGGACGACGCCCCTCCGGAGGAACTGGACGACGAACCCGCCGGCGCGCCCGACGATGACGATGAGGTTGAGGACGTTGACGACGCCGGCGGCGCTCCCGATGACGACGAGCTCGTGGCGGCCGTGTTGCCACCCGAGGCACATGGCTCGCGCGGCGTCCCCGCGTTCACCCAGCGACGCACCAGCTCGACGTCAGCGCTGCTGGGCCCGCCACCCGGCGGCATGGACTGGTCCTCCATGCGCGCCGCGGAAGCCTGCCAGCGGTTCAGCGACTGGTAGGCGGGATGCGACGTGGGCTGCAGACCCGCCTCGTAGGAATCCAGCGCAACCTGGGGCCCGTCGGCACGGTGGCAACCGGTGCACCAGGTGGAAACAATCGGCTCCACGTCGGCGTAGCCCACCGGGTCACAGGCGCCCGGGTCCCCCGACGTTCCGCCGGAGGATGACGACGTCCCCGGCGTTCCCGAGGAGCCGCCCGGCGGCGTGCCGTTGTCGTTGCAGGCCACCATGTGCCCGCCGGTGGCGGCCCAGGTCAGCACGCGGGAGATCTCGTCGGTGGTGAGCGGCGTGGCGCCCTCTGGCGGCATGCGTCGGCCGCCCGAGTCCAGGATGCGCTCCGCCACGTCGAGGTAGAGCGGCCGTCCCGGCGACATGACCGAGTCGTAGCGGTAGTCGTACCAAGTCATCAGCGGCACGGTGGCGCCCTGCGTGGGCGGATTGGAGTGACAGCCCGCGCAGCGCACCAGCAGCGTCTGACGCACCTCGGAGTAGCCCACCTCGCCGCAGTCACCGTCCGGCGGGTAGAACTGGCGCTGGAACTCCTCGACGACGCCCGCGTCCGGCACCGTCCCGCTCGACTCACCCGGCTCCAGCACCACGCGCATCTTCAGGCCCATGGACGGGTTGACGCAGTCCTTGAACGTGCCCACCGGGATGTCGTGCTGCGTGCCGTCCAGCACGCCGGCGCCTTCCATGATGAGCCGGTTGTCCTCCCAGCGCGCCGTGGCCTCCATGCGCAACGTGCTGCTGCGGCCCTTCACGTCGACGGTGACATCCGCGGTGCCCGCCCCGTCCAGCGTGCTGAGGTTCCTGGCGGTGAAGGTGAGCTCGGGGTGGTTGGCCGCATCCAGCTGGTCCAGCATGTTCACGCGGATGTCCTGCCGTTCCCGGTCGGTCATGGTGCTGCCCGCGGTTTCGGGGAACTGCTCGCGGTAGCTGGCGTCGTCGGGGTCCAGGCCCGCGGCCACCACGCGCGCGGTGAGCGTGGAGCTGCCGGGCTGCGCGGGGTCCAGCGCAAAGGAATACGCCACCGCCTGCGCCGCCACGGCGTGGTGGTGGAAGAAGCTGCACGCGTCGCCTTCGTTCTTCTTCACCAGCAGCAGCAACGACGACTGGTCCTCGACGACGCGGTAGGCCTGCTCCACGCCGTCCACGCGGATGGTCCCGCTGCCACCCGCGCCCTTCTGCGGCGGCGGGAGGTTCTGGCTCTGCGAAGGGATGAGGTTGCAGCCCGCGCCGAGGGAGAGCGCCAGCAGCATCACGGAGGTTGTTGCTCTTCTGTTCATCATCCTGGCCCCTGCGCACGCCCTGGCAGGCACGACGCGCGCGGAAAGGGGTTCCCATCCCGGCACACGAGAATGCCGGCACGACAACACCGTGGTTTTCACGCGCCCCCGAGGCCGCCCACCCCTGACAAACCCAACGCGGCGGGTTGGACCCACAAGAACGCGCGCGCAGCATCCACACCCCGCGCCGCATGCGCAAACTCGTCGAACGTCCGAGGTCACGCACGAATATCCAGCGCGTGCACGGACAGGAGCATGCGCACCCCTGGCCGCCTGTCCCCCGGGGAAACCCGCGAGCTCCGACGAGAAAGCCCGCTCACGCCGCCGTCAGCGTGAGGCGGATGGCCAGTGGGAGCATGTCTCCCTGACCCCGCGGACAGGGCCCCACCCTGGCCACAATCCGTCCCTGCGCCGCATGTCCACGTCGAGGCTCAGGAATGGAGGGCGCGCCCCTGCGAGTACAGCACCACGAGGTCCGCGCGCCGTCGCACGTGGAACTTCTGCAGCAGGTTGGAGACGTGGAACTTCACCGTGCGCTCGGAGATGTGCAGCCGCTGCGCAATCTCCTTGTTGCTCAGGTTGTGCAGCAGCGCGTCGCAGATCTCCCGCTCCCGTCGACTGAGCGGCGTCCCCTGCACCATGCCCACCTCACCCTGGCGCAACGCGGGCAGCACGGCGTCGACAAAACGCGTCAGGAGGTCCCGGGACGCCCACAGGCCCCCCTGCAGCACGGCGGGCACGGCGCGCGGGAGCTGGTCGGCCACGTCGGCGTACAGGATGAAACCGCGCACGCCCAAGCGCATGAGCGAGAGCGCCAGCAGCTCATCAAAGGCCCGGGAGGTCACCACCACGCGGGAATCCGGTCGCCGGGCAATCAGCGCGCGGCACAGCGGCTCCGCGTCGCCCAGCGACGTGTCCAGGTCCACCACGTAGAGCGCGCAGGCCGGCAGTTGCTGGAGCTGTTGTTCCGTCGGCAGCCCCACCGGGAGCTCGTAGGTGCAGAAGCGGTGCACCGTGTTCTGCAGGGCGTGCCGCAGCTCCTGGATGACCAGCGGGTGGTAGGCCACCAGGCAGACGCCCTTGGGCTCCACTTCCTCGTGCAGCGCGTCGACCATCGGGGCGCCCTCGCCGGGCTTATACGCTTCACCCGCCTGCGCCGCCGGCCCCGTCGTCAGCCGAAGTGCCGCGTCTCCAGGTAGTGCGGCAGCATGAGACGCCACGTGGGCCAGTCATGGCGCATGTCATGACCCCACAGGTCCAGGTTGTGCCACACGCCCTTGTCCCACAGCGCCGTCGAGAGCCGACGGGACTGGTGCGGCGCCTCGTACGGCCCCTGGCCGGTGAGGACGTGGATGCGCTTGCCGTGGTCCCGGATCATGGTGAGCTGCCAGTGGTCGTGCATGTTGGGCACGTAGTGCAGCGGCGAATTGATGTAGACGTTGTGGTCCATGTAGTCGTCCACGAACTGGCTCAGGTCATAGGAGCCGCTCATGGCGATGGTGCCGCTGAAGATGTCCGGGTGGCGCAGCAGGAAGTTCACGGCGTGATACGCGCCCACGCTGGCGCCGGTGGTGATGATGCCCTGACGGCCGCCCTGGTGGTTCCAGATGAAGGGGGCCACCTCCTGCGTGACGTACTGGTCGTAGAACTCGTGCAGGTACGCGCGCCGTCCCGGGTGCACCCCGCTGGCCATCCACGTGTGCCGGTTCACCGAGTCAATGGCGTAGACCTTCACCTTCCCCGCGTTGATGAGATGGGAGATGGCGCCAATGAGGTGGAAGCGCTCGTACTCCTCGAAGTCCGCGGCGGCGGTGGGGAACATCAGGAGCGGGAAGCCGAAGTGGCCGTAGACGGCAATGGGCATTTCCCTTCCGATGCGGTGGCTGTACCAGGAGTGCACTTCCTTGCGCATGATGGCTCCGTCGCTGACCGGGGCGTGCCCGGCGCGCTCTGCACAAAAGCGGCGCGCTCTTTAGTGGAGCGGCGGAAAAAGGCAAATCAGGCCTTGAGGACAATGGCCTTGATGGCTTCCAGCAGCCGCGTGTCGGCGCCCTTGGAGTCCGTCTGGCCCAGCTCCTTCAGGCTGCGCATGTGCTCGACGTACTCCGCCACGGCGCGGTGCACCTGCGCCCCCAGCTTCAGCTTCTCCCCGAGGTCAAACTGCGCGCTGGTCACCATGTTGCGCGGCAGCGCCAGGCACAGCTGGGCCAGCAGCCGGAACTCCCCCAGCCGCGCCAGCAACGACGACAACTCCCGGAACTCCACCGCCGCCAGCGGCAGCTGCATCCCCGGCTCCAGCGCCTGCGCCGCCTCCAGCAACGCGCGCCCGGCCATCACCGCGTCGTCGCCCTCCCGGTGCAGCAGGTACTGGTTGAAGTGCGCGTTGGCCTTGCCCTTCAGCGGCACCGACGAGGGGACCGGGGTCTCCACCACCGGCGCCATGGCCACCGGCGTGCTGGGGCGCCCGAAGGAGGGCGTGGGTGTCGTCGGAGCGGGCGCGGGTGACGAGGGCGGGGGCGTGGCGAGCACGGGCGCGGGCTCCTCGGTCACGACGTCGTCGGAGATGGACAGCGCCTCCTCCACGTCCTCCAGGTCAATCTCCAGCGTGGCCTCGGGAACACCGGCGGCGGCGGGCGCGCGCGGGCTCTGTCCCTGGGCCATCCCGTCCAAGCGCTGGCGTGCGCCCTCGTCGGTGGGCCGGACGCCCATCTCCCGCGCAATGACCTTGAGCGTCCACGTGGCGGCGCGCGGCTCGCGCTGGCAGAAGTCATGGAGCCGCTTCCACTGGGAATTGCGGAACAGCCGGAGACACCGCTCCGCGACCATGCGATCCGTCATGTAGTCGGTGGACTGGACCGACCGCTGCCCCTCCTTGGCCATGCGTTCCCTGTGCCAGATGGAAGGACCGCTTGGCAACACGTGCCTCCCTCCATCTCTCGACGGACCTCCACGCGTTTCCCCCGCCCGAGCCGCGGGTGTAGACCCCGCATCCTGCACGGAGGCTCCATGTCCCAGCCCGCTGCCAACCTCGCCCCCGCCCACTCCCCCGACGGAGACGCTGCCACCCACGAGCACCAGCCCTACGTGGCCCCCTCCGTCGAGATGCCCGAGCTCACGCTGCGCGCGCTGGTGCTGGGCGCGGTGCTGGGAATCATCTTCGCCGCGTCGTCGGTGTACCTGGCGCTGAAGGTGGGCATGACGGTGAGCGCCTCCATTCCCGTCGCGGTGCTCTCCATCACCATCTTCCGCGCCCTGGGGAAGGCCTTCGGGCGGCCGGCCACCATCCTCGAGAACAACATCGCCCAGACCACCGGCAGCGCCGGGGAGTCCATTGCCTTTGGCGTGGCCATCACCATCCCCGCGCTCCTGCTGATGGGCTACGACATCGAGCTGCTGCAGGTGCTCACCATCGCCTCCCTGGGCGGTCTGCTCGGCGTGCTGATGATGATCCCGTTGCGCTACGGCCTCATCGTCAAGGAGCACGGCAATCTCACGTATCCCGAGGGGACCGCGTGCGCCGACGTGCTCATCGTCGGGGAGCAGGGCGGCACCAATGCCAGGACGGTGTTCTCGGGATTCGGCATCGGGCTCCTCTACAAGTTCCTCAACGCGGGGCTGCGCCTGTGGCAGGACGTGCCGGAGCGCGCGCTGGGTTTCTTCCGCGGCGCCTCGGTGGCGGCGGAGATCAGCCCGGAGCTCATTGGCGTGGGGTACATCATTGGCGTGCGCATCTCGGCGGTGACCTTTGCCGGCGGCGTGCTGGCCTACCTGGTGATCATCCCCGCCATCACGTTCTTCGGCACGTCCAGCGAGGCCATCTTCCCGGGCACCAAGCCCATCTCGCAGATGTCACCGCATGAGATCCGCAACGCGTACGTGCTCTACATTGGCGCCGGCGCGGTGGCCACGGGCGGCATCATCTCGCTCATCCGCAGCCTGCCCACCATCGTCAACGCGTTCCGTGCGGGCATCAAGACGTTCGTGCAAAGTCGCCAAGGCAGCGCGCCGACGGTGGAGCGCACCGCGCGGGACCTGCCCATCACCGTGGTGGTGCTGGGGAGCGTGGCGCTGGTGCTGGTCATCTGGCTGAGCCCGCACCTGGGCATCAACCTCGTCAGCGCGCTGCTCATCCTGCTGTTCGGCTTCTTCTTCGTGACGGTGAGCTCGCGCATCTGCGGACAGATTGGCTCCTCGTCCAACCCCATCAGCGGCATGACGGTGGCCACGCTGCTCATCACCTGCCTGCTCTTCCTGGCCGTGGGATGGACCGGCGTCTCCTACCGCGCGCTGGCGCTCTCCACGGCGGCCATCGTGTGCATTGCCGCTTCCAACGGCGGCACCACCAGCCAGGACCTCAAGACCGGATTCCTCGTCGGGGCCACGCCGGCGCGACAGCAGCTGGCCCTCATGGTGGGCGTGCTCTCCAGCGCGGCGGTGATCGGCTTTGTGCTCATCTACCTCAACAACATCTACACCACCGTGGCGCCGCGCACGTACCCCGGGCTCAAGCCGGACGTCGTCACCGAGCAGGTGCAGAAGGCGCCCGACGGCCAGGACTACCGCGTGGCCTACGTGCGGGAGAGCGGCGGACAGATCCCGCAGGGCAAGTACCTCGTCGACGGAGCGGGCGAGGTCCGCTTCGTGGTCGACCCCGGCATCGGCGGCACCGTGAGCGAGGTGGACGGGCGCAAGACGGTGAAGCTGGATGCGCCCAAGGCGCGGCTGATGTCGCTCATCATCGACGGCATCCTCACGCAGAAGCTCCCGTGGGCATTGGTGCTGCTGGGCATCTTCATTGCGCTGATGATGGAGCTGGCGGGCGTTCCGTCGCTGCCGTTCGCGGTGGGCCTGTACCTGCCCATCAGCTCGTCGGCGCCCATCATGGTCGGCGGGCTCGTGCGCTACCTGGTGGACCGCAGGACGCGCACCAGCGAGGCGGAGGCGGAGTTCAGTCCGGGTGTGCTGCTGGCGTCGGGCTACATCGCCGGTGGGGCCATCTGCGGGCTCCTGGTGGCGGCGCTGGC
>JBFMGU010000293.1:0-12690 GCA_040752415.1 Myxococcota bacterium | reverse complement strand
CCATGGGCCTGGCCGACTATTTCCAGAAGGCGTTCGAGGCCAAGGGCGGGAAGATCGTCGCCGACGAGGCGTACAACTCCGCCGACACGGACTTCAAGGCGCAGCTCACCAGCATGAAGGGCAAGAAGCCGGAGGCCATCTTCGTGCCGGGCTACTACACGCAGGTGGCGTTGATTGCGCGCCAGGCGCGTGAGTTGAAGATCGACGTGCCCCTCCTCGGTGGCGACGGCTGGGAGAGCAGCAAGCTCTTCGAGATCGGCGGGAAGGCGCTGGATGGCTGCTACTTCTCCAACCACACCAGCAACGAGGATCCCCGTCCGGAGCTGCAGCAGTTCATTGCCAAGTACAAGCAGCAGTGGGGTGAGGCGCCCGACAGCCTGGCGGTCCTGGGCTACGACTCCGCCATGCTCGCCGCCGACGCCATCAAGCGCGCTGGCAAGCTGGACCGCTCCGCCATCCGCGACGAGCTGGCCAAGACCAGGGACTACAAGGGCGTGAGCGGCACCATCACCATGGATGCCAACCGCAATGCCAACAAGCCTGCCGTGATCCTGAAGATCCAGGACGGGAAGGCCACGTTCGTCACCAGCATTGCCTCGCAGTGATCACGCGCCGCGCACGCGCCGTGGCACCTCAATGACGTCGAGGTCCATGGCCGCCACCGTGTCCGGGTGGATGGCGCGCGCTTCCTCCAGCAGCGGCGTGGTGTCCTCGTAGCGCTGACTGAAGTGCGTCAGCACCAACCGCTTCACTCCCGCTTCCCTGGCCACGTGGGCCGTCTGCGTCGAGGTGCAGTGCGCGTACTCCCGCGCCTCATGCTCGTGCGCCGACGAGAACGTGGCCTCCATGACCAGCAGGTCGGCGTGGCGCGCCAGCTCCACCGCGTTGTGACAGGGACGCGTGTCCATCACAAAGGCGAACACCTGGCCCGGGCGCGGGTGTGAGACGTCCTCGATGCGCACCGTGCGTCCCCCCACCGTGATCTCCTTCTCGACGGAGAGCCTCCCCACATCCGGCCCGCGCACCCCCGCCGCGACGAGCAACGCGCGGTCAAACGTCACCGCGTCCTTCTCCTGCAGCCGGTAGCCAAACGCCTCCACCCGGTGATCCAGGCGACGCGCGCTCAGCGTGTACGTCTCCCCCAGCTCCAGCGGTCCCTCGTCGTCAATGGGGCAGGGCAGGATGCGCGCGTGCTCGGCAAAGATGGAGGCGTAGCGCAACCGCTCGAAGAACCGCTGTCCGCTGGCCGGGTAGTAGACGCGCACCGGGTGCGGGCAGTGGTCCATGGACAGACGCTGCACGATTCCCGCCAGGCCCAGACAGTGGTCGCCGTGGAAGTGGGTGATGCAGATGTGCGTGATGCTGTTGGCGTTGATGCCGGCGTGCGCGAGCTGGCGCTGCGTGCCTTCACCCGGGTCGAAGAGGATGCCCAGCTCATCCCAGCGCAACAGTCCGCCGTGGTGATTGCGTTGCTTGGTGGGCACCTGGCTCTGCGTGCCCAGCGCCACGAAGTGTCGGGCGCTCATGCGGGGCGGGACTTCATGAAGAGCAGCTCGCCGTGCTCGGGGTGGATGAGCTGCGGGACGTCGCCCACCTGGCGGTAGCCCAGCCGACGGTAGAAGCGCTGCGCGCCCTCGTTGAAGCTGGAGCAGAACAGGAACAGGTGCGGCGTGGTGGCAAAGCAGACCTCCTCCACCCGCGCCATCAGCGCCTCACCCACGCGTTGGCCGCGCGCCGCCTCCGACACCGCCACGATGTGGATGTACGCAAACCGGTCGATGAAGCCCTGGGGCCTGTAGCGGATGAAGCCCAGGGGCTCGTCGTGGTCCGGGGGGCGGGCCACCACGGTGGGGCAGGGGTCGGCCATGAAGCGGTGCAGCGCGGTGTCCAGCGTGACGCCCAGGGTCCTCCAGGGGTCGCTCCCGGCCATGATGGCGGCGCAGGCGCGCATGTCCGTGGGCAGCAGGGGCTCCACCCGGAGCAACGGCGAGGCGTTCATGCCCCGGGGATCTACCAGAGGGCCGGCCAGCGGGCTTCCTTCCCCGCCGTGGGGGCCGGTTGGAAAGGCCCCAAAAAAACCGAGGTGGGGCTATAGAGATGCGTCGCGTCCAGGGTTGGCCGGGGCGCTGGTCTCGGGGGACCCACAAGCAGGGTGGAGGTGGCGTGACCAAGGAGACACCAACCCCCGCCACCGGCGTGATGCTGGGGCGCTACCGCGTCGAGTCGGAGCTCGGGCGCGGCGGCATGGGGGTGGTCTACGCCTGCATGGATGAGCCGCTTTCCCGTCGGGTGGCGGTGAAGACGCTCTCCGCGGGCCTCCTGGGCCGGGACCGTGAAGCCCGCATGCTGCGCTTCCAGCGCGAGGTCAAAGCCCTCAGCCAGCTGGACCACGCCGGCATCCTGCACATCTACGACGCGGGCGAAGCCGACGACCCCGTGGTGGGCTGGGTGCTCTACTACGCCATGGAGCTCATCGAGGGAGAGACCCTCAGTGAGCGGCTCATCCGCTGCGGCGCCATGGACCCCGGCGCGGCGGCGTCCATCGTCGCCAAGTGTGGGGAGGCGCTGGGGAGCGCGCATGAGCGCGGCATCGTCCACCGCGACGTCAAGCCGGCCAACATCTTCATCGCCCGACGAGGGCGCGTGGTGGTGGCGGATTTTGGCGTCTGCAAGATCGAAGGCGGGATGGAGATCACGCGCAAGGACCAGATGGTGGGCACGCCCAGCTACCTGGCGCCCGAGCAGATCCTCGGCCTCCCCGTCGACGCGCGCACCGACGTGTTCGCCCTGGGCGCGCTCCTGTACGTGCTCATCACCAACAGCGCGCTGCGTCCGCAGCTGGACCGCGCCGGTCTCTCCCGGCTGGCCGCCACCGACGACGCCGCCAACCGCGCGCGCGCCATCCGCAACGTCCCCGCCGGGCTGCCGGAGATCATCGCCAAGGCGCTCTCCCGCGACCCGGTCGACCGCTACGCCGACGGGACAGCGCTGGCGGAGGCGCTGGAGCCGTTCTGCGGCCGCGTGCCGGAGCCCTTTGAGGGACCGGAGGCTCCCGTGGCCGCAGCCGCCCGTCCCGCGCTCACGGGAAACACGCACTCCAGCGCGTTCACCGACGCGGGCACCAACTCCGTCGACGGCGGGCCGTCCATGCCCACCCAGACCGCGGCGGTGGTGGGCGGGGATACCGCGGTGGATGACCGGCCCATGCCCACGGAGATCCAGTCGGACCCGGGCTCGGAGGTGCTGCCTGACGTCGTCAATGAGAGTGACGGCATCCGTCCCGCGTTGACACCCGCGGCCAACACGCCGGTGGCCATCCCGCGTCCCGTCTCGGAAAGCAGCGGTCGGAAGACGCGGGAGCTGGAGACGTCGAACCCTCGTCGTGCGCCCAATCCCGCCATCGAGGATCAGGCCACGCAGGTGGGCAATCCCGCCGCACCCACGGGCCCCACGTCCGACGCCAAGGCCGCCCCGGTTCGCTCGCGGACGCCACCTTCCACCGCGGTGCCGGAGGCTGCTTCCTCGCCCAGGCACGCCCCCGCCCCAAACACGACGACGACACCCGTTGCCGCGCGCATCCTCTCCGCGCTGCAGCAGGGCGCGGAGGCGTTCCTCACGCTACCCCGCGCGCAGCAGGCGGCGGCGGTGTCCCTGGGCGTGGTGCTGGTCAGCGTGACGCTGGCGGTGGCGTTGGTGCGTTCCCGTCCCCCGGCCGCGGCCGCCACGGACACGCCGACCCCCGCGCCCGCGGCCACCCCCGCGCCCGCACCGGCACCAGCGCCGCCCGCGGCGTGCGTGACGTCGTCAAACGCCAATGCCAAGGAAGCCAGGGCACTGCTGGAGAAGGCGGCCGCGCTGGAGAAGAAGGGCAAGCACAAGGACGCGCTGCCTGGCTACGAGAAGGCGGTGAAGGCCGATCCCACGTCGTGGGAGGCGCACCTGGGGCTTGCACGTGGGATGGACCGCTCCGGGTTGGCGGACAAGGCCCGCGCCCACTGGCAGTGCGTGGCGTTCCTGCACCCCGGCTCGCCGGAGGCGGAGATTGCGGCCAAGGCGCTGGAGTCCGGCCCCGGCAAGTGACGTGTTAGCCGAACAGCTCCTTGACCTTGTCAAAGAAGCCCTTGGTGCGCGGGCTGACGTTGTCGCCGCTGATGGCAGCAAAACGCTCCAGCAGCGCCCGCTGCTCGGTGTTGAGATCCGTGGGCGTCTCCACCACCACGCGCACCAGCTGATCACCGCGCGGCGCGGGACCGTCGCCGTGCGTGCGCAGGTGCGGGATGCCCTTGCCCTTGAGCCGGAAGATGCGCCCGGTCTGCGTGCCCTCCGGGACCTTCATGTTCACCCGTCCGTCGAGCGTGGGCACATCCAGCGTGCAGCCCAGCGCGGCCTGCGGGAAGCTGACGGGCACCTCACAGACCACGTCCTGACCCTCGCGCGTGAAGAACGGGTGCTCCTTGACGTGCAGCACCACGTAAAGGTCTCCGGAGGGACCACCGCGCGCGCCGCCTTCGCCTTCACCCACCATGCGCAGCTTGGTCCCGTCGGAGACGCCGCCGGGGATCTTCACCTTCAGCGTCTTCTCCGTCTCGGAGCGGCCGGTGCCGGTGCAGGCCGTGCAGGGATTGTCGACGACGACGCCGGTGCCGGAGCACGTGGGACAGCTGCGGCTGATGGCAAAGAAGCCCTGGGTGACGCGCACCTCACCCATGCCGCCGCAGGTGCTGCACGGGCGGGGACGGGAGCCCGCCTTGGCGCCGGTGCCGGAGCAGGTCTCGCACGGGCCCAGCTTGGGGATGATGATCTCCGTCTCGTGGCCAAAGGCCGCCTGCTCGAAGGTGATTTCCAGGTTGTAGCGGAGGTCGCTGCCCCGCTCCCCGCCGCCACGACGCGCGCCGCGACCGCCAAAGAAGTCGCCGAAGATGTCGCCGAAGATGTCCTGGATGGAGGGGCCGCCGGGGCCAAAGCCAAAGCCCGCGAACGGATCCGCGCCAGCCCCGCCCACGGCCTGGTGGCCGTAGCGGTTGTAGGCGGCCCGTTTGTCCGGGTCGGACAGCACCGCGTAGGCCTCGGAGGCTTCCTTGAAGGACTCCTCGGCGGCCTTGTCGCCGGGGTTCTTGTCCGGGTGGAACTTGTGCGCCAGCTTGCGGTAGGCGCTCTTCAGCGTCTTCTCATCCGCGTCGCGGGAGACGCCCAGCACCTCGTAGTAGTCCCGCTTCTGCTGGCTCATGTCTGCTCCTGCCGCTCCTGCCGACGTCATCCGACCTGATTCTTCCGGTTGCCCGCGCCGCGTGCAGGCGCCGCGCCTGCCACACGGGGGCGCAGCAAGCTAGGGGCGAGCCGCCCAAACGGCAAGATTCGCCGGCGAGACCGAAGACGTGGACCGGGTGGTTGTCCCGCCCCGGGAGGGGGCAGTAGAAGCGCGGCCACACAAAATGGCTTTGCCACGGGCGTGGGCCCAACGCCCCCCGCGGCACGCTTTCCCACCCCCAGGATTCCGCCATGGCCAAGTACTCCAAGCGCGTCACCGTCCCCACCAACGGCGACCCCATCACCGTCGACAAGAAGACCACCAAGATGACCGTGCCGGACCGGCCCATCATCCCATTCATCGAGGGTGACGGGACCGGCCCTGACATCTGGCGTGCCAGCCAGCACGTGCTGGATGGCGCGGTGCAGAAGGCCTACGGCGGCAAGCGCCAGATCGTCTGGATGGAGGTCTACGCCGGAGAGAAGGCCAACAAGGTCTATGAGAAGGAGATCTGGCTCCCCGACGACACGCTCAAGGCCATCAAGGAATTCATCGTGGCCATCAAGGGCCCGCTGACCACGCCGGTGGGCGGCGGCTTCCGCTCCATCAACGTGGCGCTGCGCCAGGAGATGGATCTCTACGCGTGCGTCCGCCCCGTGCGCTGGTTTGAGGGCGTCCCCAGCCCCGTCAAGGAGCCGGGCAAGGTGAACATCACCATCTTCCGCGAGAACACCGAGGACGTGTACGCGGGCGTCGAGTACCCGGCGGGCAGCAAGGAGGCCAACAAGCTCCTGGACACCATCAACAAGTGGCGTGAGAAGGCCGGCAAGGCGGGACTGCGGGAGAACAGCGCCATTGGCGTCAAGCCCATGAGCGAGTTCGGCTGCAAGCGCCTCATCCGTCGGGCCATCAAGCACGCGCTGGAGAACCAGCTGCCCTCCGTGACGCTGATGCACAAGGGCAACATCATGAAGTTCACCGAGGGCGCGTTCCGCGAGTGGGGCTACCAGCTGGCGGAGGAGGAGTTCCCCGGCCTGGTGATCACCGAGGACGACGTGGCCAAGCACAAGGACACGGGCATCCCCAAGGGGGTGGTGGTGCTGAAGGACCGCATTGCCGACAGCATGTTCCAGCAGATCCTGCTCCGCCCCGACGAGTACTCCGTGGTGGCCACGCCCAACCTCAACGGTGACTACTTCTCCGACGCCGCCGCGGCGCAGGTGGGTGGCCTGGGCATTGCCCCGGGTGGCAACATTGGTGACAAGGCGGCGGTCTTCGAGGCCACGCATGGCACCGCGCCCAAGTACGCCGGCCAGGACAAGGTGAACCCGGGCTCCGTGATCCTCAGTGGCGAGATGATGCTGCGCCACATGGGCTGGACGGAGGCCGCGGACCTGGTGATCAAGGGCATGGAAGGCGCCATCAAGGCCAAGACGGTGACCTATGACTTCGCCCGCCTGATGCCCGGCGCGCGCGAGGTGAAGTGCAGCGAGTTCGGCAAGGCCGTTGTGCAGCATATGGGCTGAGTGTGTCGGGCAATCCGCGCTCCGCGCGTTATCCTGAACCCGTCATGACGGGGACAACGCGGAGCGCGGGCGCCTTGCTGGCAGCCACCATGCTGGGTGTGCTGGTCGGCGCGTGCACCTACCGGATCCGTCCCATTCCCGTGGAGCAGAAGGCGCCGCCCGTCGCCACGCGGGTGCTGGTGGCGCTGCTGGCTCCGGTGGATCTGCGCCTGCAACGCGGCGGCGTGAAGACCCATGAGCGGGAGCGCGTTCCCACGCTGCGCGAGGAGCAGCCGCTCTCCCGCTACCCGTACCCGCTGGATCCGTGGAACCGGTACGGCCCCCCTCCCACGACGTGGGACACCCCGGAGCAGACGCGGCTGAAGCCCACCGGCCAGCTTGGCACCGACGAGGTCCTGGATCCCGTCTCGGACGCGTTTGCGGCCCGCCTGGCGCAACGCCTGGGCACCGACGCCGTGCGCGACGCCTCCGCCGACCCCCTGGCCGAGCAGCCGGATCCGGCGCGCGTGGCGGGCTTCCTGACCGCGTACCCCGCATACGATGCCGTGGCGTGGGTGGAGATCCTGGCCGCGCGCGCGGAGCTGCCCGACCAGTCCAACCTCAACTCGCTGTTCACCATGATCTCGCTGTGCACGGTGGGCGCGTTCTCGTGGTTGTTCCTCATCCCGCTGGACCTGGACACGCCGGTGGAGGTGCGCGCGCGGGCGTTCCTGGTGCGTCGCAGCGCCCTCAAGGAGCCGCTGGCCGCCGCGGTGCGGGAGAAGCGCACGGTGAAGGCGCGCGGCTCGGCCGGGTTTGACGTCGACGATTTCCGCGCAGACGTTGCGGTGACCATGGGCACGCTGGTGGGCGCCCGTTTGGCGGATGAGCTGGCGAACCGGTTGGACGCCCCGCCGCGTGAAGCGCGTTGAGATCGCCTTGCTGCGCAGCGTCATGCGCCGCTAGGGTGCGCGCCCTCTCCATCCCCCACAACGGAGGCGTGACGAACATGGCTCGCAAGAAGATTGCGCTCATCGGCGCTGGACAGATTGGTGGCACCCTGGGGCTCCTGGCCGCGCAGAAGGAGCTCGGTGACATCGTGCTCTTTGACGTCGTCGGAGGAACGGCGGCGGGCAAGGCGCTGGACCTGTGGCAGTGCGGCGGTCTCATCCACAGCAACGTCTCCCTCACCGGCGGAGACAAGTATGAGGCCATCAAGGGCGCCGACGTGGCCATTGTCACCGCGGGCTTCCCGCGCAAGCCGGGCATGAGCCGTGACGAGCTGCTGAGCAAGAACCTCGAGGTCATGCAGCAGGTGGCCAAGGCGCTCAAGGAGTACGCGCCCAACGCATTCGTCATTGTCATCACCAACCCGGTGGACTCGATGGTGTACGCCATCAAGAAGCTGACCGGGTTCCCCAAGGAGCGCGTGGTGGGCATGGCCGGCGTGCTGGACAGCTCGCGCTTCAAGCTGTTCGTGGCGCAGGAGCTGGGCGTGAGCCAGGAGGACGTGACGGCGTGCGTGCTCGGCGGCCACGGCGACGACATGGTCCCCCTGGCCCGCTACAGCACCGTGGGCGGCGTGCCCCTCACCGACCTGGTGAAGATGGGCATGCTCAAGCAGGAGCGCCTGGACGCCATCATCGAGCGCACGCGCAAGGGCGGTGGTGAGATCGTGGCGTTGCTGGGCACGGGTAGCGCCTTCTACGCGCCGGCCGCCTCGGCCATCGCGATGGCGGAGAGCTACCTCAAGGACCAGAAGCGCGTGGTGCCGTGCGCGGCGATGCTGGAGGGGCAGTACGGCGTCAACGGCTACTACATGGGCGTGCCGGTGATCATCGGCGCTGGCGGCGTGGAGAAGGTCCTGGAGATCCAGCTCAATGAGGCGGAGAAGGCCATGTTCGAGAAGAGCCTGGCCAGCGTGAAGAAGCAGGTGGAGGAGACCAAGCTCTGAGAGGCCACCGACCCATGTTCCGTTCCTGGCGAGGGCCGGCCCTGGCCGCCCTGGCAACGCTCCTGACGACGCTGGCGTGGCAGCTTCCGCCCGCGGCGGGGCAGGGCGTTCCGGCGTGGGCACCCGAGGCCGTGGCCGGGAGGGACGCCGGGTCGCCCCAGAAAGCGGTGGTGCGCTACGAGCAGGGCTTCCGCGCAGCCGACGCGGGGCCCTGGAAAGACAACGTCTGGCGCACCACAGCCGCCTACATCCTGGGCTTTGACATCCTGGAGCCGGCCCTGGAGGAAGGCGCTCGTCGTGACGGAGGGGCGCTGGACGCCGGCGCCGCCCACGATGCCAGCAGCAGCGCTGACGGCGGCAACGGGATCCCTGGCGCCACGCCCGTGACCAACAACACCGACAAGAGTGACGCCGGAGCGTAGCTAAGAGCCACAGCGCCTCTGCTCGGACCCTCCGGGTGGCGGTGTCGCTGGGTTCCCGACGCGCTTGCTCCGAGTTGACAGAATCGGGATTATGTCAACTCACTGAGTTCCAATGGACCCTGGCTCAGCAGCAGGTCGGCACACGGGAATCCTGGGATGGTCCCTGGTGGGAGCGCCTGGAGTTGGACCTGGAACGGAGCGACGCCTCTGGTTGGCGGGGGGGTGGGCCCGGGACCAGCTGGGGCGGGCGCTGGAGGATGCCGGGTTCCGCGGCGTGCGCGCCGTGAAGGTGCAGGAGCACGTGGGGCGGTTTGACGTGCACCTGGCCGCGCGGGACGTGCATGGGCTGTGGTCGCTGCTCCCGGTCCGACAACGCTGGCGCATGATCCCGGTCCTGCTGGACCACGCCGTGTTCATTGACGTGGAAACCGACGGAGGCCGGACGCCCAACGCCATGACCGTGCTCTCCGTTCGCACCCGGGACCGGGCGGCATGCTGGGTTCGCGGCCAGGACCCGACCCCGGCGTTGCAGCTGGTGGAGAGCGCGTCGGCGGTGGTGACCTTTGCGGGGGCGCAACTGGACCTTCCGTTGTTGAAGGCGGCCTGGCCGCAGCTGCAAATGCCCACGCTCCACGTGGACGTGGCAGCGGTGGTGCGACAGCTGGGCGTCCACGGCGGGCTGAAGGTGGTGGAGGCCCAGATGGGTTGGACCCGGGCGGAACACGTCCGGGCGCTCCGCGGCCCCGACGCCATTCCGCTGTGGCAGAGGTGGACCCTGGAGCGGGACCGCCAAGCCCTGGAATTGCTTTGTGAATACGCCATGGAAGACGTCTGGAGCCTGCCTCGGCTTGCCGCCTGGGTGCACGACAGCCTGGTTGGCCGAATCCGGGCCGCGGTAGGTGGGCTCCCGGAGACGTTGCCTGCGTGCGAGGCGTGGCAGGAGCGCGCTGAGGGGGGGCCCATGATGCTGAAAGCAACCCTGGCCGCCATCCGCGCGGCCGCGGAAACCACGCCCCAGACCTAGCGACGACGCTTTTTCCGAGTCTTTCCGGTCACTTTGGCCTTGGTGGGGCCGGCATCCGGGGCTGGCGGGAGCTGGAGGGTCAAGGGCGCGGCCGCCACCAACTCGGGCTGGCCACCGCCCACGGAACGCTCCCAGCGGACGACCGCCGGCCCAGAGACCCGGGATTCCAGGACGGTGACCGTGGCCAGCGTGCCGCCATCCACGTCGGCGGCGGCGGAATCCAGGGCCAGGGAGGACTCGGAGGATTCCATCGCGGCGCGTGCGCGGATGGAACCGGCGCGCACGCCAGGAAGCCACGCGCGGACGGTGACCGGCGGCACCTGGGGAACTTCCGCCAGATCGGCCAGCGGCGCCGAGCCTCCGTCCCAGACCACCCAGGCCCGCCACCGTGGTCCAGCGTCCGGTGGCGCGGCCGGCGCCGCGGCATCCACGACCGCAGCCTTGGAGCCGGCATCCAGCGCTTCCGCGTGCCGCTTGCAGCCCGGTCCCAGAATCACCAGGCCGACGCAGGCCGACCCAAAAAAGCCCAACAACCTCGGGTATTTCCGTTCCATTCAACGTCCGATAATATACGTTATGTAAACTTTACGGAGGTGCGGGAAAAGGGGGTGGACCCTGCCCGCTCCCGGCGTCGCCAAAGGCGGCTTCCTCACCGCGGCGCGTGGCACTTGATGCACTCGAATTCCATCGGCGCAACCACCCCAGCTCCGGCGTCCACGTCCGTGCCGGGCCGCTTCTTCTTCGGGCGCGGCGGCGGATGGTTGGCGCCCAGGGGCTTCACCACGCTTTCACCGGGTCCCAGGTGGTCCGGCCAGTTGTGGCAAGCCAGGCAGGAGGTGTCGGTCTTCAGGGCCTTGTGGATGTCATTCCGGGGCATCGCCGGCGGGCCGCCAAGCATGGAAAGGACGATGAAGACGGCCAACACGGCCAGGAGGCCTGCCGCAAACACGACGGTCTTCTTCTGGCGGCCCGCGGCTGGTGGCGTGCTTGGCGGTGGCGAATCGGTGGTGTCGGTCATGGATGACGCGGCCTCGTGAGTTTTCCCCAGGCATCCCGAGGCATCTCGGTCTGGGCGGTTCTGTTTGGACCCGGATAGACGCTTGATGCCCCAGGGGGTTTTGGCTTTCCCCCAGGCGCCCACGGGCTGTGGAAAACGTTGGGGACAAACCTGGCCGTCGGGCGCATTTCAGGTTCCGGTTGCCTTGCGCAAAACGTCTTAAAATCAGGCTTTTGCTTGAAATGATTCAAGTGACTGTTTGATGCGTTTCGACCTGTGGAGCAACGCTGGTCCCGGACTCCAGCCGCCCGCGGATGATGCCCCCGCCCAGGCACCGTGTGCCCCGGTACACCACCGCGCTTTGGCCTGGCGCAATGGACCGCTGCGGCTCGCGGAATCGCACCCGGAAGCCGGTCCCATCGCCCAGGACCTCCACCCGCGCCGCGGCCGGCGTGTGGCGCGCCCGGATTCGGACCTGGACGTCCCAGTTCCCCAACTCCTGTCGCTCGGCGGGGGCCATGAGCCAGACCGCGTCGTCCGCCACGAGGCCGGTGGCCTCCAGGTGCTCCGGGCCGCCGACCACCGCGTCGCCCGAGCTGGCATCCACCGAGAGCACGTAAAGCCGCGACCCTGCAGCGATTCCCAGCCCCTTGCGCTGTCCCACGGTCAGCGTGTGCACCCCCCGGTGCTGGCCCAGGACCTGGCCTTCCGTGCCCACGAACCGGCCCGGTCGCTCCCCCAGGCCATCCCAGCGCTCCACGAAGCGCGCGTGTCCGTCGTCCGGGACGAAGCAGATTTCCTGGCTATCCGGCTTGTCGAAAACGGGCAACCCGAGCCGGGAAGCGTGCTCCCGGACCTCCCGCTTGGACATTCCGCCAACGGGAAAATCCACGTATTCCAGGGCGTTTAGACCGATTCCATAAAGAAAATATGTCTGGTCCTTCTCCGCGTCGACCGGGGTGTGGAGCTCTGGCCCATGGGCGCCGCGGACAATGCGCGCGTAATGCCCGGTGGCCAGGCGGGCGTCCATGGCGCGGGCGCGCTGCAACAGGTGCCCGAACTTCAGGTCCACGTTGCAGGCCAGACACGGGACCGGCGTGAGACCGGCGCGGTAGGCGCTGGCGAAGGTGTCGATGACCTTTTCCGCAAAGAGGTCCTGCGCGTTCAGCACATAGAACGGGATGCCCAGGCGGGCGCAGACGGCACGCGCGTCCATGGCGTCATCCACACTGCAGCACCGCTGGCTGGCCGGGGCGCCGTCGCGGTCCGGGGCCAGCTTCAACGTCATGCCGAGGACCTCGTGCCCGGCCTCCAGCAACAGCCCAGCGGCAACGCTGCTGTCCACTCCACCGCTGAGCGCTGCCACCACCTTCATCAACGCACCTCTCCCAGCCCGGCCCTACTTCTTCCTGGCGGCACCCTTCTTGGGCGCAGCCTTCTTCGCCGCGGGCTTGGCAGCCGACGTCTTGGCAGCCGCCTTTTTCGGTTTCTCCTTTTCCTGGGCGGGGGCCTTGGTGTCAGCCTTCGCCTTGGCCTTGGC
>JBFMGU010000292.1:0-12881 GCA_040752415.1 Myxococcota bacterium | reverse complement strand
GCCTACCGGGGACAACGCAACGAGCCGGCGCATCTCCCCGAGGTCATCCGCGGCCTGGCGACGGCGCGCGGCGAGAGCGCGGAGGAGGTGGCGGAGCTGACCACCCGCAATGCCCGGGCGTTGTTCGGCTGGTGAGCGGAGACGTCAGCGCGGCCACGACAGCAGGCTGATTGAATTCGCCCGATGGCGCCCCCACGCTCGCAAGCGTGAAGACCTCCCTGCTCCTTGCCCTGGGGATTCTCCCGGGCCTGGCTCTGGCCGCGTCCCCCTCGCTCGGGGAGCTGCGCGCCGACTTCCCCGTGACCCTCGCGCTCGGCGCCGCCGACGGGCCCGACGCCACCAGCACCGCCATCCGCGTACTGAAGACCGGTGAGAAGGCGCGCACGTTGCGGACCTTCCAGCACGCGCCGGGCATGGTGCCGCGCGGCGTATGGGACGCGCAGCGGAAGGTGCTGTGGCTGCTGGTTCCCGACGGGGAATCACGCCTGGGTGAGCCCGCACGGTTGTGGCGGGTGGGTGACGACGGAAAAGCGGACGTGGTGCGGGAGGGACTGCGCGCGCAGCAGCGTCCGGCGCTGGCCTCTGACGGAAGCGTGGTGGTGTTTGGTGGCGGTCCGGAGACGGAGACGGATGCGACGCCGTGGCGCGTGTACCGCGTGTCTTCCGACGGGACGGCGCGGATGGTGATGGAGCAACACGCCAGCTGGGTCATGCCGGTTGGTGGCGACGCGCTGCTGGGGGCGTGTGTCCTCGTGCAGGACGGGCGGAACGCGGACGTGCGGTGCATGCGGGATGGCCGCGATACCGTGGACCTCGCCTTCACCCATGAGCTCCTGCGCGACGTCAGCGTCGACGAGCGACACGTCGTGCTTCTCCGCTCCTCGCGCGGGAACTCCGTGGTCAGTCGCGTGAATCACCGGACGCGTGTCGAGGAGAACCTGGATACCCAGACCCTTCCGTTGGCGGCGCCCATCATGCGCGCGGGGATGGTGGCGTGGTCGGATCCCGCCGGGGTGGTGTTGTGGAAGGACGGCGACCGTTGGTTGCGCGCTTCTCCGACGGGAACGCGCCAGGTCCCGGTGGAGATGTCCGCCGACGGCAGCGTGCTGATCGCTCGGGAGGACTCCGTGGATGCCCGCGGCCTGGCCGACGCACGGCGCCCCGCGCGTTTCCTCGTGCAGGACCTGCTGCGTGGCAAGGACGGTGAGCTGCGCGCGGGCGCGCCGGTGGTGGAAATCTACGGCGTGGCGCGGGGAGGACGGCGATGAAAGGCGTCCTTCTCGTCGGAGCGGTGCTGCTGGTTGCGCTGGACGTGCGCGCGCAGTGCCCCTCGTACACCACGTGCGCGTTCCAACCGGTACAGGGCACGCAGCCCAGCCACGACGAGATCAACGCGATGATGGAGGAGCTCGCCGTCGACGCGCTGGGTTCACGCGCGCCCTCGCTGCCGCAGGCGGAGAGCGGGCCCAACCGCACGCCGTCCGACCCGCGTCTGCCCTGCGTGCTCTTCAAGGCCATCGGCGTCGTCGAGAGCAGCTGGCGACAGTTCTGCGCCGACACCGGGCGCACCGTCATCAGCTTTGACTGTGGGTTTGGCATCTCGCAGATCACCAGCGGCGCGGAGAACTACGGCGCACGCATTGCCAGCGAGCCGGCGTACAACATCGGCGCGGGTGCTTCCGTGCTGTTCGCCAAGTGGAACGCGGACCAGGTGTACGGCGGCGCCATCAACGACAGCACGCTGGATGTCGTCGAGAACTGGTACTACGCCACGTGGGCGTACAACGGCTTCACCAACGGCAACAATCCCAACAACCCCAACCTCCCCGCCAACCGCCCGCCGTATTCCGGTCCGGGTTCCCTCTCACGCGGGAGCTACCCGTACCAGGAGCTGGTGTGGGGCCGGATCCGCTATCCGCTCGACGACGCGTATACGCCCGTGGAGGTGACCTACCCGGACCTCAACGACATCCCGCCGCCGCCCAGCGACACCTCGCTGTTCCAGCAGGACATCGCCATCAACCCGCAGCATCCCAATCCGTGCGTGGACCCGTGCGCGGGTGGATGCCCGGAGCCGCGCGAGATCATCGTCGACAACGCGGACCCGGGGTTCACGCTCAGCGGCGCGGCGGAGACGCAGGACACCGGTGGCTACAACGGCGGATTCCTGCACGCTTCAGCGCAGCCGGCAGGGCAATCCCAGGTCTCCGCGCGCTTCACGCCAACGCTCCCCAGCGACGGAATCTGGGAGGTTGCCGGTTGGATCCCGCTCAATCCGGCCACCAGCCAGGACATCCCCGTCGACGTGACGGGCCTGGGAGGCGTGACCACGCTGCGCATGGACCAGAGTGTGAACGGTGACGTCTGGCAGGTGCTGGGTCGCGTGAAGGTCCGCGCGGGACACACCCGGGTCACCGTGCGCGACGACAGTGGCGACGTGGGAGAAAGCGTGGGGTTTGACGCCATCCGCTGGCGCTGGGTGGCCCACGGCGGCGGCACCGACGAGAACGGAGCGTGTCAGCAGAGCGCGGATTGTCGCGACTCGCTCGCGTGCCTGGAGGGCACCTGTCAGCGGCCGTGCTGGGAAGCGGCGTGCGGGGGTGGTGGCGCGTGCAACCAGGAGACCGGCGCGTGTGGCCCTCCCGCGCCCGACGCGGGCGGCAGCTCCAGCGGGACCACCTCGTCGTCGACGTCGGGGGCGCTGTCCACGTCGTCGTCGGGGAGCACGTCCAGCTCCGGCGGGCTGAGCAACGAAGGCGGGTCCACCAGCTCCTCGACGAGCTCCGGGGAAGCACCTTCCTCCACCAGCGACGTGGGCAGCGGTGGCGACGGAGATCTCCGCCCCTTCGGCTGTGGCAGCTGCGCGGGGGGAGGCGTGCCGGCGCCGTTGGGCTTGCTGGTGCTGGGGTGGGCTTGGCGTCGCCGGGCGCAGCGGTGATGGAAGGTTGGCGCGGCATCTGCTACGCCGCGGGCCTTCTTGTTGCGCCACGTCGGCGCTGCATGGGGTGAGGCAATGCGTCGAGTCGTGCTGGGGGTGGGGATGTTGATGGCGGTGGTGGTGGCGTCGTGCGGGCCCTCCGACGGGTCCAGTGGCCGCGACCGCTCCGGCGCCTCCACCAGCACCGGCGGATTCGGCAATGGCGCGGGATCCAACAGCGGCGGCATTGGCAACGGCGCGTCCAGCGGGGATTCGCGCAGCACGTCGGGAAGTGGCTCTGGCAGCAGCGGAGAAGGGTCTTCCAGCCGCGGAGACAACACCAGCTCCACCAGCGGCGGCGGGCTGAGCACCAGCTCCGGAGGGTTCACCTCCACGTCGTCGACCTCCGGCGGTACGTTCACCTCCTCCACCTCCGGCGGGACGTTCACGTCCTCGACCTCGAGCGGGTCGTTCACCTCCACGTCGTCGACCTCGTCCTCGTCGTCGTTCACCTCCAGCTCCACGTCCTCCAGCAGCGGCTTTGCCACCAGCTCCAGCGGCGGAGGGACCGGTGGCATTGGTGACCCCTGCACGGTGGACGGCGACTGCATTCCGCCCGGCCCCTACACCGCGGCGTGCATCACCGAGGCGGATGGCTTCGTGGGCGGCTATTGCGTGGCCGGGTGCAGCTCCAACGCGGACTGCGGGAGCGGCGCGGAGTGCGTCAACGTGGGCAACAACTCCCAGGGCCAGCCCGTGGTGTTGTGTCTGGGAGGGTGCGACCCGCAAGCAACCACCAGCGGCTGCCGCAGCGACTACCAGTGCGAGGAGTTGAAGGACAGCAACGGCAACATCGTGGGCGGGGCGTGCTTCCCCAAGTGCCGCAGCGACGCCGACTGCAACACCGGCTACACTTGCAACACCACCACCGGCGAGTGCGGCTGACGACGAGCGGTCAGGCGCTCCTGCGCTGGTAGACCAGCTGTCCGCACGCCGCCGCGGCATCCGTTCCGCGCGTCTCCCGCGTCAGACACAACAGGCCACCCTCCACCACGCGCGCGTGGAAGGCCCGCACCCGCTCGTCGGTGGGGCGCGCGTAGGGCATGCCCGGAACGGGATTGAACGGGATCAGGTTGATGCGTGCGCGCACGCCCTGCATCAGCTTCACCAGGCGCTGCGCGTCGTCGTCACCGTCGTTGACGCCGCCCAGCAGGATGTACTCGATGAAGAAGTGGCGCGCGCTGTTGGCGGAGACCTCCCACATGAACGCCACCAGCTCCTCCAGCGTCCACTTGCAGGTGCCCGGCATCAGCTCCCGGCGCATCTCTTCCGTCGTGGCGTGCAGGGAGAGCGCCATGCACGCGCGGCTGCGCTCCACGAACTGACGCATCTTCGGCAGCACGCCGCTCGTCGACACCGTGACGTGCTGCGGCCCCAGCGAGAGTCCGTGCTCCAGCGCGTCGACGGCGCCGATGACCTCGTCGAGATTGTCCAGCGGCTCACCCATGCCCATGAACACCACGTTCTTCACCGGGGCGCCCCGCGGCGTGTGCGCGCGCGCCAGCAGCACCTGCGCCACGATCTCCCCGGCGGTGAGCTGGCCGCCAAAGCCCATCTGCGCGGTGGCGCAGAAGGTGCAGTTGCGCGTGCACCCGCTCTGGCTGGAGACGCACACCGTCGAGCGCGTGGGGTGCGGGATGAGCACCGTCTCCACGGGCATGCCGCGGCAGTCCAGTCGCCACTTGATGGTGCCGTCGGTGCTGACGTGCTCTTCCTCCACCGTGAGCCGGGGCAGGGTGGTGCGCTCCCGCAGCGTGGCCAGCGCGGTCTTCCCCGCTTCCGGCAGCGTCTCCGGCCACTCCAGCGGCACCGGCGCGGAGCGCAGCCAACGCCACACCGCGCGGGCCCGCGTCGTCGACGGACGGCCACCGGGGCCGGGCATCAACGCGGCCAGGGCCTGGGGCGTGAGCGCGCAGACCTCCGGGACGGGTGGGGCGGCAGGGAAGCGGGACATGGGCGCGCTATGTGCGATCCCGCGGGTGGGAACGCAAGGCTCCCGGCTTGGTGCAGGCGGGGGTGTTGGCCTAAGAGCCGTCCCCGTGCGCGACATCCTTCAGGGCTTGAGGCGGGTCCAGGTGGGCGTCCTGGGGGACGTGGTGCTGGACCGCTACGTCTTTGGCACCACCAACCGCATCTCCCGGGAGGCTCCCGTCCCCGTGGTCCTCCACGAGCGCGAAGAGATGCGCCCCGGCGGCGCGGCCAACGCGGCGGTGAATGCGGCGGTGCTGGGCTCCCGCGTCTCGCTGCTGGGCGTGGTGGGTCGCGACGAGGCCGCCGCGCGCTTCCGCGAGTGCATGCGGGGGAGCGGGGTGAAGCTGCATCTCGTCGTCGAGAAGGGACGGCATACGGCGCAGAAGCTGCGGGTCATGGCCGGCGCGCTGGGGACGCGACACCAGCAGGTCCTCCGCCTGGACCGCGACCCGGTGGCCCGTCCGCACGTCGACACCGTGCGCAACGTGGTGGCCACGCTGCGGCGTGAGGCGGGGCGTGGCATGGGCGCACTCCTGCTCAGTGACTACGGGCAGGGCTTCATGGACACCGACATCGTCGACGCGGCGGTGGGGTTGGCGCGCAAGGGTCTGCCCGTGGTGGTGGACAGCCGGTATGCGCTCGGCCGCGCGCGCGGGCCGGTGGTGCTCAAGCCCAACGCGCCGGAGCTGGGTGAGCTGGCGGGCGCCCCGGTGACGTCGGTGGAGGACGTGGTGGAGGCGGCGCGCGCGGTGCTGCGGCGACAGCAGGCCGCGGCGGTGGTGGCCACGCGCGGGCGGGAAGGCATGGTGGTGGTGCAGAAGGGCGGGAAGGTGGCGGTGCTGCCGGCGCATGGCAACGGGGAGGTCACCGACGTCACCGGAGCGGGCGACACCGTGGCTGCCGCGCTCACGGCTGCGTTGGGCGCGGGGGTGACACTGGAGCGGGCCGCTTCCCTGGCGAATGTGGCGGCGAGCGTGGTGGTGGGAAAGCTGGGCGCGGCCACTGCGAGTCCCGACGAGATTCTCGCTGCGTTGGAGGCGTCGTGAAGCCGCGCAAGGCCCGGGTGTTGACCCGCGAGGGATTGAAGCGACTGGGAGTGCGCGAACGCGCCGCGGGACGCAAGGTGGGGCTGTGCAACGGCGCGTTCGACCTGCTGCACGTGGGGCACCTGCGTTACCTGCGGGATGCCGCCCGTCGCTGTGACGTGCTGGTGGTGGCGGTGAACTCGGACGCGTCGGTGCGGGCGGCCAAGGGGCCGGACCGCCCGGTGATTCCCGAGCAGGAACGGCTGGAGCTGGTGGCGGGATTGGACGGCGTGGACGCGGTGCACCTGTTTTCCGAGGCCACCGTGAGCGACGTGCTGCGCGCGCTCAGGCCCCACTTCCACTTCAAGGGTACCGACTACACCACGACGAGCGTGCCCGAAGCGGCGCTGGTGCGGGAGCTGGGTGGGAAGGTGGTCATCGTGGGGGATCCCAAGGACCACTCGACCACTGCGCTGAAGCGGAAACTGGCGAACGCGTAGAACCAGACGCAAAGCGGTAATTCTGACCGCACTCCCAGGGTGCCGGCGGCGCGGTCCATCCGGTCCAAGAAGCCGGCACGCGGCGAAACACGACGATGAAACCCGGTGCGGGCGCGAGAAGAATGGAACGACGAGGCCCGCACCTTTGGGAGTGCGGTCAGAATTACCGCTTTGACTTCATGCAAGCGGGTCCATCACGGCGTCGCGGTGGTCGGCGTGGCCTCTTCCGAAGGCGCATTCACCGTCGGTGCGCTGGCCTGCGGCGGCTGCACGCCGTCACCGGTGACCACCGGCGCGTTGCGCATCATCACCAGCGCGCGCTCCAGGTGGGTGCCCAGCACGTCCAGCTGCTCCTGCTGCTCCTTCTCCTGGCGTGACAGCTCCCGCAACAGGCGCTCCGCCCGACGGTGGCGCGCCTGGGAACGCGGCGGCTCCCCGGCCACCTCGCGGTACTGCTGCATGCGCGCCACGCGCGTCAGCAACGACGTCACCACGCGGTCCAGGTGCTCCCGCGTCTCCGCGTCCATCATCTCCTCCGGCACCACGTAGGGGGACTCCAGCGCGCGCTGCACCGTGACCCGCGGCGGCGTGTCCGAGCCCTCCACCACCTCGTCAAGCTGGATGAACACGTACGGATCGGCCGGGTAGTTCTCCCCGTAGATGCGGAAGGAGAACATGTCCTCGTCGACGAGCCGCACCTCCGCCAACCCCTTGCCAAAACGCATCAGCAGCGGCCCGTCCTGCGCCGTCAGCGTGGTGGCCAGCGCCCGACGGGCATCCGGCGTCATGGAGGACACGTCATTGCGCTGGCGCGGCGTGGCGGTGAGCTTGTCCATCAGCGGGCGCAGGTCGTCGATGCCCACCGCCAGGTTCATGGCCTCGCCCTCGCGGTAGCCGGCGTGGAACAGGCCCACCAGCTCGTACTCACCGGTCTGACAGCTCACCGCCAGCACGGGGGAGCCGCTGTTGCCCTTGTTCACCAGCGCGTCGAACGCAAAGTCCCCGTGGTTCCACGACCCCTCCAGGTCCTCGACGTACGGGTTGGTCACCTTCCCCACGTTGGACGCCGCGAACGCGCCCAGCGGATAGCCCCGCACCTCCACGGCGGTGCCCGCACGCAGCCCCGCGGAGCTGCCAATGGCGTGGGGGAGCACGTTGAGCTTGTTGCGCGTCTTGAGCACCGCGGCGTCCAGCGTGTTGTCCGTGACCACGCGGCTCAGCGGGATGTAGCCCGGCTCGAAGTCATCCTCGTCATTGCGGACGATGAACACGTCCTCCCGCACCTTGCGCGCACCCATGGGAACGCCGGAGACCTTGTTTTCCTCGTCGGTGACGTCGGGCCACTCCGCCACGTGGTGGTTGGTGAGCACCAGCGTCTCCTGCCCGGTCCACCGGTACGCAAAGCCCGTCCCGTGCGCGGTGGCCTTGAGGTAGCGGTGTTTCAGCTTGCCGTCGCGGCCGTAATAGACCTGCTCGTACGTGGCCACGTTGCGCAGGCAATACACGAAGCTCTTGCCCGGCTGGTTCTCACCGGTGGGCGTGAGGGCCAACATGGTCTGCGCGTAGGCGCCCTGGCAGCGACGACCACCCAGCTGGAGCTGACGGGCCATGGTCTCGTCGTCGGTGGGGATGGGCGGCTGGGTGGGACCGGCGCGCCAACCGGGATTGTCACCGCGCGCTTCCTGTCCGGATGCGACGAGCAGACCCACCATCAGGGCCGCCGCGCCGGCGAGTGGCAGGGTCCGGCGGAGGTGCAACGCGCGCAGGGTCACGGCCGTTGTGATGACAGAGCCCAGCCAGGGCCGCAACCAGGAAATCCCGCCTCCGCCCGGGCCCGAGAATCGCGCGGAGGTCCACGTCCCCACCGGTGCTGAAATCCCACCCTCCCGCGACGGGTTGCCGTCAGATGGGCTCCCGCCTACGGTGCGCCCCCCATCCCATGTACCTGCGCAGACTCCTCCCCACCTTGCTCCTGGCGTCGGGCTGTGCCCAGTGCCCGGACCCCATCCAGTCCCCTGGCAGCCCCGTCACCGGTCTGCACTATCCCACCGGTCTGGCGCTGCATCCCACCGAGCCGGTCCTCCTGGTGGCCAACAGCAACTTCGACCTGGGGTACGCCACCGGCAGCGTCGTGGGCGCGCACCTGGGCTGGTTGGTGCAGCACCTGCAACGCAATGACCGCTACGAGGGCGACATCAGAAACCCGTTCAGCGGCGGCGTGCTGGTGCCCTCCTTTGGCGGACCGCTGGCCATGGGCCCGGGCGGCGACCACGTGCTGCACACCACGCGCGGGGACAACCGTCTCGTCGAGCTGGAGCTGTCCGTGCGCGACGACGGCGTGACGCTCTCCTGCGGCAACCGCGGCGGCAACCCGCCCGACTGCACCGGCGGCGACCACGTCCTGCAGCTTCCCTACGACGACCCCTACGGCCTGGTGGCGGTGCAGGGCGCGGGCAACGCCACGTGGTGGGTGGTGAGCTTCCTGCGCAGCGGCAAGGTCGTGGCGGGCGACCGGCGGCCCAGCATCAGCGGCTCGGATCGGTTGTTCATCGGGTGGGAGAAGAACCTGGGGGACGCGGACCGCGGGGGCTCGTTGCTGCTGCTGCCGAGCGTGGCGGGCAATCCGCAGTACCTGCTCTCGACGGGGCGCGAGGTTCCCGGCACCGGCGCCGACGTGGGCCACCTGCGCATGCTGAACTTCTGGCGCGGCCCGCAGGCGGATCCCCTCACCGTGGACCTGCGCGAACAGGTGGGCGCCCTCGACGTGCGCGGAGTGGCCTACAGCGCGGCACGACAGAAGGCCTACGCGGTCACCAAGACGCCGCCCGCGGTGGTGGAGCTGGACATGCGTCGCATCTGGGACGGGAGCCCCACGGGCCGCGCCACGCGTATTGCGCAGATTGGCAAGGAGCCGTCCGTGGTGGCGCTGTATGAGCCGGCCAACGGGCCCTCCCTGGTGCTCACTGCCAGCTTCCGTGACGACGTGCTCCTGGTGCTGGACATGGACACGCTGGAGGTGGTGGCGGCGCTGCGCGACATCGGCGACAGCCCGTTCGAGATCGCCGTCGACAATGCGCGCTCCCTGGCGTTCGTGAGCAATTTCAACGACGACACGGTGGCGGTGGTGCGGCTCCCGCAGGACGCGCAGGATTCCCGTCTGTTCGTGGCGGCGCGGCTGGGCATTCCGCGTGAGCGCGCCAGCAACAACCCCGACCTGCCCATTCCCGGCGGCGGCGTCATCCCGTCGCTGCCCGTGGGAGGCCTGTGATGCGCGCGCGCCGACCCCGCAACCTGCTCCTCACCATCCTGACCCACGGCCCGCTGATGTGGATGCTGGGCTGCACCACGTTCACGCCGCAGGGCCCGCTGGCGCAGTTCTGTCCGTCGGACCAGACCGCGGGCAGCGGCAACCTGGACCGCCCTTCGTCGGTGGCCATTGCGCGGCACCCGAGCGGCAACGCGTATGCGCTCGCGGCCAACCCGGACCTGCGCCAGCTGCGCGCTGTCGACCTCACCGACGGGCTCATGGTGCCCGCGCCCAACGTGTACTTCCCCATGGCCGTCAAGCTGGGGAGCTTCACGGAGGACGTGGCGGCCAGTAACGACGGGCAGGTAGGCGTGGCGCTGGACGCGGCCGACCGCGAGCTGCGCTTCTTCCATGTGGGCACCGCCGCCGACGCGAGCAACTGGACAACCTTCAAGGAAGGATCGGGCACCATCGGTGTCGATGCGCGCCCGACCGGGCTGGCGGTGCAGGGCAATCGCGACAATCTGCTCGTCGCCATCAGCCACGCTGGCGACCCCACCGGAAGCCTGACGCTGCTGCGCTGGAGCAACGGGCGCGAGACCTCCCGCGTGCGCGTGGACCTGGGCGGTCGTCCCTCCGGCGTGGGCATCACCGACGACGGCGCCACCGCGGTGGTCTCCAATGCCGACGGAAACTCGCTGTGGATCGTCGACACCGACGCGCCCGCGGGCCTGGTGCCGCCGTTCAGCGCGTGTGGTGACGGCGTGGCGCGTCCCTGCACCCTCGACGTGGGCGGGCCCACCAACGAGGTGACGGTGGGCAGCGCGGCGGTGGAGCCGCATCCCAGTCGTGGTCGCTACCCGGTAGCATTGGCCTTGCGGTTGGACCGTCCTGACGTCGTGGTGGCGCGGTTGCGATTCACCACGAATCCGTCAGTGGCGTTTGAGCCGTTTGACCGCGTGGAGGCCACGGTGCGCCTGCCCCGCCCCGCCGCCGCGCTGGCCCTGGCTCCCGACCCCACGCCCATGTGCTGCCAGGGCACCACCTTCCAGCAGAATCCCGAGACGCTGGCGCAGGGTGGTTTCGCCTACGGGCTCATTGCGCTGATGGACGGCACCATCCTGTACCTGGACCTGAGCGCCAAGGATGCCGGTGGTCGACGGACGCCGCGGCTCATGGACCTCAACCCGCTTCCGCCCGGCCCGCCGGTGGATCCGGCCACGGGAGTCACCGTCGACGTCAACACGAGCCCCAACACCTACCAGGAGCCGGGGTTGGAGCCGGGTGCGTCCACCACGCCCTCCCGTCGTCCCACGGTGGAGCTGCAGACGCTCTCCGACGGCAGCGGCAATCCACCGCTCATCAACCAGTTCGTCGACGACGACTACGTGTTCATCTGGGAAGGCTACGTGGCGGGCGTGTCCAACCGTCGCGGCGGTGCCACCCCGGCGCAGATTGCCAACAACATCATCGCCGACGAGCAGGCGCAGTTTGATTTCGTCTCGCGCGGGGTGCGCGTGGGCGACGTGCTGGAAGTGCCGCCGCAGGAAGGCTGCGAGTGCCCGGAGACGGAGCCGGAGTGCACCACGGTGGTGGCGCTTCCCGTCGTGGGGGTGGCGGGGAACCAGCTGCAGCTCGCCGGCACCTTCGCCGACCGCGACTGTCTCGCCCGCGACGAGGGGTTCATCTACAGCGTGCGCGCCGCGGATTCCTGGGTGGCGTACGGAAGGCTGACGGGGCGCTCGTTCGGTCGCATCTCGTTCTTCCAGACGGTGGACCTGCCTTCCATGCGCGTCACCATCATCCCGGCGGGATGGCAGGGTGGCCGGCCTGAGCCCGTGGAGACGCGTCCCGGCGAGACGGAAGGGCAGCCCGCCACCGTGGTGGTGCAGAACCCGCCGCCCAGCGGCACCGTGCTGACCGTGCCCATGCGGTCCAACTTCGACCCGTTCCGCCTGGACCCCGACGACACCGCGCCCGACGTGGGTCGCTACATTGCCGCGGGTGCCGTGCCCACCGGCCTCACCACCGCGGTCATCCCCGTGGCGACGAGCTCCGTGGTGGGCGCTGCCCGCGTGGAAAAGGCGGTGGGCATCCTCAGCACGGCGGGGGGCGGGCTGCTCATCCAGTTTGACCTGGCGGTGCAGAGCAGCGGCGCCAACGGGCTCATCAGCCGCGGCGCGCGGGATCCGGCCTTCCGCTTCTACGAGTGAGTGGCTTGGACGGCCGGGTGCTCCGTCGCTAAACACCTCCGAGGCCGCGTGCTGGCCGGCGGGAGGTGACGATGGAGTGGCTCATCGGTGTGCTGGGGGTGCTGGGTATCACCACGTTGCTCTCGTCGGTGCGCGTGCTGCGCGAGTACGAGCGGGCCGTGGTCTTCCGGTTGGGCCGGGCGCTGAAGGGCACCACCGGGCCCGGTATGGTCTTCCTGATGCCGTACGGCATCGACAAGGCTCGCGTCGTCGACACGCGCATCAAGGCCATTCCCATTCCGCCGCAGGAGGTCATCACGGCGGACAACATCAGCATCCAGGTGGACGCCGTGGTCTACGCGGACGTGCAGAGCCCGCGCGACGCCATCCTGCGCGTGGAGGAGTACATGACCGCCACGCTGCAGCTCGCCTCCACGACGCTGCGCGCGGTGCTGGGCCGCATGGACCTGGACGACGTGCTCTCCCAGCGCGACAAGATCAACGAGGAGATCCGCAGCATCCTGGACCTGCGCGTGGAGCAGTGGGGCGTGGAGATCACCGCGGTGGAGCTGCGGGACATCGTCCTGCCGCAGGAGATGAAGCGGGCCATGGCGCGCCAGGCGGAGGCGGAGCGGGAGCGTCGGGCCAAGGTGATTGCCGCGCAGGGCGAGGAGCAGGCGGCGCGTCAGTTGGCGGAGGCGGCCAAGCAGCTGGCGTCCCACCCGGAAGCGTTGCAGCTCCGGCTGTACCAGACGCTCGTCGAGGTCAGCACGAACCAGAACACCACGATTGTGCTGCCCGTGCCGGTGGAGCTGTTGCAGGGCGGGAATCCCGGTGCGGCGAGCCTGGTCACGTCGGTGGCGGGCGCGTTGGCGCAGAAGCAGCTCACCACCGGACAGCAACCCATTGGGTCGGCGACGTCGGGGAGTGTGCCGCAGGGCGCGCCGGTGCGTCGTGAGGGCGAGGAGT
>JBFMGU010000291.1:0-12883 GCA_040752415.1 Myxococcota bacterium | reverse complement strand
GCGCTGCGAGGCACGCTTGGGCTCAACTCGCCGGTGACGACGACGCTTCTTCAACTCCAGCCGGGACAGCCGGATACGCCAGATTTTGTCGATGCTGTCCAAAGCGGCTCGCCGCCCTGGCCAGCGCTGAGCGCGTTCCAGCCCCGCCAGCGGTCCACCATGCGCGGCCTCCGCGTGTTCCCCGTCGTCGCGGGGTTCCCGGGTTCAGCGACCTCCGTTGAGGACGCACTTGGCGCTGACCAGGGCGGCGAGGGCCCGCCGCACTCCAGGTCGTGGCCCGCTCACGACGCCTGCAATCCCGATGGGCCTCTCCCAGCCCCATGACCTTCCAGGACGTGGCAGGCCTGGACCCTGACCGCGAGCCAGGCGAGCTGGTCGCCGGGGAGATGGTTCCCGTGACAAGGACTACCTGGCGCCACGCCATGGTGGTTGCGTCTTTGACGTCGCTGCTCAAGCAGTACTGCAAGGCGCGCCCAGACTGGGTGGTCGGCGCCGGGGACCCGGGAAGCAAACTGGCGACAAACCCCGACACACTGCGCGGTCCCGACGTCGGACTCCTGCGGCGGACGCGCCTTCCCATCGGGAAAGGCGCCGATGGCCGGCTGGATGGCGCCCCGGAGCTCGTCTGTGAAGTCGTTGGAGACTCCCAGTCTCCGACGGAGCTGCTTGAGAAGGCCCTGGCATTCTTGGCCGCGGGCTCACAGGTGGTCTGGCTGGCCGACCCGGAACCCCAGCGTGTCCTCGTCGTGACGCCACCGGACCACGTGCGGATTCTGGGGCGCGACGACGTCCTTGAAGCCCCCGCCCTCATCCCCGGTTTTCGCTGCGCGGTGCGGGAGTTGTTCGAATAACCGGAGGGGCGTTGGCGCACGAGCCTCTGCTCCCGGCTGGCTGAGTTCGTTGACGCGCCGACCAGCCGGGTGGGACGGTGCGCGCCCCCATGGACCTCCGGGCACTGAGCGGTGCGGTGGCGCTGGTGGGCGGCCTCTTCGCGCTGCCCGCCTCCCTCTGGTGGTCCACCACCGAGCGACACTCCGCCGCCGCCGCGCGCGTCCTCCGCGACCTCGCCACCCCCAGCGACCTCATCATCCTCTCCTCCCGCCTCAGCGCGCGGCCTGATCCCGGTGGGCTCATGCGTCCGTTCGGCGCGCTGGCCACCGTGGTGGTGGACCCCGCCGGCACGCTCCCCGACCTCAGCACGTTCCCCCAGCCGCGCTTCTTCCTCGTCGGCGAGGGGCTGGACCCGGTGGCGCTGGGCGCGCCGCGGCGGGAGTTGCGCGAGGGTGGTGTCGTTGAGGCCACGGCGCCGCACGCGGGGGAACTGCTGGTGAAGCGGATGGAGTCCCTCGTTGTCAGCGTGGAGAAGGATGGGGCGGTGCAGCCGTGCCGCCCACCGCACGCGAGCGGCGGCGTGCGCTGCGGCAAGGAGGGCTGGCAGTACGTGGGGCCGGTGGTGATCAAGGCACGTGACCGGCTGGTGGCGTGCCTGTGGTCGCACCCTGTGCGGGACCACACCATGCACGTGGACATTCCGGTGACCGGCGTGAGCCGGGCCGCGCTCTGGCTGCAATACGCCGACGACGCGCGCGGTGAGCCCGGTCGCCCGCCCATCAACGTCACCACCGCGGTCGACGGGAACACCGTGGAGCAGAAGGCGTGCAGCAACGCGGGGGATGGCCGCTGCGCGTTGGATACCGCCATTCCCACTGGCGCGCGCACCCTGCGCCTCTCGCTTTCCACCACCGACGCGGCACGCCAGCTCAATTGCCTGGGCGGGGAGCTCATCCCATGAGGCCCTTGCTGCTGACGTCGAGCGCGGCGGGCGGAAGGCCCTGGGCGCTCATCCTCCTGCTGGTGCTGCTCCCGCTGTGGAATCACCCGTACTTCGAGGAGCTCAAGAGCCCCAATCCGCTGGTGCGGACCTACCTGACGCGCGCGCTCGTCGACCATCACACCGTGGTGCTGGACAAGGTGGAGGCCGAGCACGGCTGGGTGATGGACCGCGCCGTGCGCGAGGGACACCTCTATTGCGACAAGGCCCCCGGCAGCAGCTTCCTGCTCGTGCCGGTGTACGCGGTGATGAAGGCGCTCTCGTCGAGCGGGAAGGTGGAGACCCAGAAGCTGCTGGCCTGGGGCAGCGTGCTGCTGGGCGTGCTGCCCACGTTCCTGGCGCTGGCGTGCTTGGACAGCCTGCTGGTGCTGCTCATGGTGACGCGCGCGGCGCGACGGGTGGCGCTGATTGCGTGGGGCCTGGGCAGCGTGGGTGTGCCCTTCGAGCTGCTGTTCTTTGGGCACCAGCTGGCGGCGTGTCTCGTGGTGTTTGCGCTGTGGGCCGCGGTGCATGCCGCGCGCAAGAGCAGTTTCTCGTGGGCCATGCTCGCGGGATTCGCCGGCGGGTGGGCCGCCATCACCGAGTACCCGACGACGCTGCTCATAGGCATGGTGGGCCTGCTGGGCGCGGGCATGGCCTGGCGCGACAGTGGCGGCGCACCGCGCGCGGTGGTGCGGCTGCTGCTGGGCATGCTGGTGGGGAGCCTGGTGCCGCTGGGGCTGGGCATGGCCTACCACCAGGCCGCGTTCGGTGGCCCGCTGACCACGGGATACGCGTTCATCGAGAACCCGTACTTCCGCAGCGTGCACAAGAAGGGCCTCATGGGCGTCTCGCTCCCCACGCTGGAGGGCCTGGGCGGCACGCTGTTCTCCCCGGCGCGCGGGCTCTTCTACTTCCAGCCGTACCTGCTCTTGTGGCCGGTGGGGTGCGTGCTGCTGATGCGGTCTCGTCGGGCGGTGGAGGGCTGGGTGCTGCTGCTGGCGGGCCTGCTCTACATCAGCTTCGCCGCGGGGTTCGGCTATTGGCTGGGCGGCTGGTCGCTGGGACCGCGCCACCTGGTGCCCGCCGTGCCGCTCTTCACGCTCGGTTTCGCCGTGGCGCTGCACACGCTGGAGACCACCGAGAAATCACCGTGGCCGGTGCTGGGCGCGGCGGTGCGCGGGGGCGTGGTGTGGAGCGTCGTGGTGGTGGGGCTCGCGTGTGCCACCCACAGCGGATACCCGGAAGAGCTGATGCACCCGTTCTTCCAGATGACGCTGCCGCTGCTCACCGCGGGGTTGTTCCCGTACTCGGTGGGAACGCTGCTGGGGTGGAAGGGCTTTGCTTCCGCCGTGGTGCCGCTGACGGCGCTGGTGCTGTCCGCGTTGTGGGCGGTGTTCGTGGGGCGGGCGGTGACGCTGGGACGGGCGTCGTCGTTGGGGCGCAGCGCGGTGACGTTGTGGACCGCCGCGGCGCTGGTGCTGGGGATGGGACTCCTGGTGCGCGCCACCCCCGAGGCCACGCACCGGCTCGCCTGGATCATCGACACCGTGTGGGAACCGCGCGAAGGACCCAAGCGCCCCGACCCGGTGAAACAGGCGCCGGGTTTCTCGTCGCGACCGGTGCGGCAGGATGAGCGCAACCACGTGGGAAGACACCACGCCCGCATCAACGAGCCGGCGCGCGCCCTGGAGGAATACGTGCGCGGCGTGGTGGCGGCGGAGGCGGGAAGGCCGTAGCGCCGTGGGTCAACGGTCCGCGAGCCACCGCGCCGCGGCATCCACTGCGTTGACGTGGTCCGCCTCCGGCAGCGGGATCACCTGGGCGCGCAGGTTGTCGACGATCGTCTGGAAGTGCGGATTGGAGTAGTCCACCACGGTGTCCTGCCCGGCGGTGAACACACGCACGTTCACGTTGGGCGGCAGGCGCGCCGCCTCCAGCGTCTCCTGGAATGACGACGAGGTTCCCATGTCCTTGGAGGGGCGCAGGTTCTTGATGGCGTTGCCCAGGAAGTCCGGTGCCATCCGTGCGCCGTCGGCGGACGAGTACCCACCCAGGGGTGGCGCCACCATGTTGAAATCCACCTGGCGCCCCTCGAGCAGCCCCTGGCGGTTGAGGTCATCCAACGCCGCCAGCGCCACGCGCGAACCCATGGAATGCGCGTGGACCGTCAGCGGCTTGCCGGGATTGTCCCGGAGCCAGCCCGCCATCTGGCCCGAGAGGTCCGCGGCCGTGTCGGTGAGGCGACGGTAGTTGTCGTCGTAGGCGAAGGTGCGGGTCTGCGCGCCCTGGCCCAGCGCGTGGTTGCTGAGCGCGTCCACGTCCTCGGGTGCGCCGTTGATCCCGTGGATGGTCAATGCCAGCCCGTTCCTGGGATCCCCGCCCAGGTCCACCATCTTCCCGACGTTGTTCTTGCCGCCAACGATGGCGCGCTCCTCCGACTCCTGGATGGTGCGGGCCAGCTGGTGCTGCAGCGCAGCCCCCTGGTTCCGCGCCATGGCACGCGCGCGCCCCTGGTCCGCGGCACTGGCGCGCGGTCGCGGCGCGGCGGGCTCGGCTGTGGCGGTCTCCGGCCACGGCGTGGCGGGTGTGGGGGTGGTGGGCTTCTCCGCGGAGGTGGTGGAGAGCTCCTGCAAGACGTTGCGCGAGACGCTGGGAAAGCTGGAACCGGGAGGCTTGATCATCGTCGAGGTGCTCCAGGACGCGCGGGTTGCCGCGAAAGGATTGCGGGTACCCACGTCGTCTCCGGGCATCTTCTCATGCTCGCGGTGGTTTCGCAGACCCTTTTCCACGCGCGGACTACCGTGCGCCTGCGCCGTGACACTTCTTGTACTTCTTGCCGCTCCCGCATGCGCATGGCTCATTCGGCCGTTGGCGCGGCGAGGCCACCACCGGACGCGCGGCGGCGCCGCGGATGAAGCCCCGTCTCGCCGAGCCACCGGACTCGATGAGGTCGTGCAGGATCGTCACCTCGTCCTCGGGGACATTGTTGGTCAGGCGCAGACCGACGAGCTCCGCCGTGGCCAGGAAGCGCTCCAGCCCACCCCGCAAGGTGATGGCCTGCAGCTCCACCGAGCTCACGTTGACAACGACCTGATCGCCGACGACGCCACCGGCCCACAACGCCTCGAGGACCAGGGGCTCCGGGGACTGGTCCGCGAACTCGAAGAGGCTGCGCGCGAGGAAGGCAGCGAAGTACTCGCGGTGAGGAAGCGAGGCGGCGACCTTGGGGAATCGCTGCAGGGCCATGACGAAGTAACGACTCGCCGCCAGTGCGTCCTGGTCCGTGTTCAGGCTGGAGTGATGCTGCGCCAGGGAGCACGCGGCTTCAAACTCCTCCGGCCCCACCTCCACCGCGCGCGTCCAGGCCGCCACCGCCTCGTCCTGCAGCTCGAAGCGCTCGCAGAAGTTTCCGAGCCGACGCCAGGCTTCGGGGTTCGGCGGTTGTCTTGCCGCCAGCTCCCGCAGATGCGCCAGCGCCTCGGTGGGGCGCCGGTGCAACGTTCCGTCCCACAGCCTGGCCGCCCCCAGGATGACGCGGGATTCCTCGCCCGCTTGGGCGCGCTCGTTCTCCTCCCTGAGCGTCCGCCAGGCCGCGGCCGTCAGCTGGTACCGGTCCGCGGCCCCACAGGACGGACAGGTGAAGATCCGCCCCGGGGAGACACCGTCCCAGTCGGCGTCCTCGGGTTCGGGATGCATCAGGACCCAGGGCGTCGCCAGGGGTGTCGTCACGCCACAGCCCGTGCAGCGCACCTCCAGGACCAACGGCCCCCGTCCCCCTTCGACCATGTCCTCCGGGTTGACTGTCGTCTCCATTCCTTCCCCTTTCACGCGGGTGAGGGTCGTTCACACGCGAGTGCTCGTGCCCTCGTTCACGTCGAGCGCCTCGGGGACGCCAGCATGTAACCCCGGCGCGCACCGGAGTCAGTCCTCGCGACATGCAACCCGGGAAGCCCGGGTCACACTTTCCGGTGGTGGGTGAGAGCTGAGCATGCGGCCCTCACGACGTCGACGTCCCACCGGCCCCGCGTTCAGAGCGTGAGCCATGGCCGCGCCGCACCTTCGCCTGCTGCTGGGGAAATCACGGCATCACGGCACGGTGCCCAGCGGCCGGGTGAGGTCGCCGCGACCAGGGGCCGTGGCCGCTTCCAACAACGGCGCGAGCATCCGGGGACGGTCCGGCAGCGCGCTGAGACGTTCCCGCGCGCCCACCACGTCGCCATTGCGGAGCCGCAACAGCGCTTCCACCTCCCCCAGCATCGTCCACAGCGGGTGCGCGGGAGCGAATGACAACGCTTCGCGCGCCAGGGCCAGCTCGCACTGCGTCTCGTCGTTCCGGCCCTGCTGCGCGAATGCCGCCGCGAGGTGCAGCCGGTGCGCCGCCACGCTGATCCCGCCGTAGACCGCGATGGCGCGGAGGTCGACTTCACGCAGGAGGCGCACGCATGCTTCGGTGTCGCCGAGGAAGAGCAGTGAGAGCGCTTCCACCAGACGCCCGCGCGCCACACCTTCCTGCCACCCCATGGAGCGGGCCTGCTGCTGCGACCGACGCACCCACCGCAGCGCATCATTCCACGCGTGACGACGCATCAGCGCGCTGGCCAGCTCCAGCATGGCCACGGAGATCTCGCGCGCGTCGCCGGCCTGGCGCGCCTCCTTGAGCGCCCGCTCCAGCAAGGGTTCTCCCGCCGGATCCCCACGCCAGATCCGCACCCGCGCCAGCTCCACCAGCGCCGAGCTGCGGTGACGACGGAGACCCGCCTGCTCCACCACCTCCAGCGCGCGCTGCGCCTTGGCGGCCACCTCGTCCAGGTCGCTGCGTCGTCGGGCGAGGAGGGCTTCCGCGAGGAGCGCGGCGGCGGTGGCATCCGGGTCACCGCTGGCCTCGGCGCGGACGCGGGCGGCGGAGAGCGTGCTGGCGCAGCGGGCCAGGTCTCCCGCGGTCATCCACGCCGAGCCCAGTTGGAGCGCCGCGCGCACGGCCACCCAGTCGTCGCGCGAGTGTTCCGCGCGGTCCCGGAGCTCCTCGAGCCGACGCACGCGCTCCGGGGGTGTCAGCTCACCGTCCGCCTCAATCAGCAGCAGCTCCGCACGACGCTCCACGCCCGCCAGCCCCGCCAGCCGCGCGCACGAGCAGGCGGCACGGAGATCCTCGCTGGCCAGGTGGGCGAGGCCGCGGTTGCGTCGCACCGTGCCGCGCGCCAGGAGCCCATCCGCGGCGGCCCGCACCGCTGCTTCCACGTCCAGGGACGTGCCGCTGTGGGTCACCACGGTGGAGTCACCGGAGGACTCGGTGCGCGGCGGCCCGAAGCGACGGTCGGCCAGGTCCGCGGGCACCACCTGGACGAGACCGAGCGGCTCCCGCAAGCCCTTGAAGCGGTAGCTCCCCAGCGCCTGGCACACCGTGCCATCCAACGGCTCCAGCGCCTGGAACGTGCTCTCCTCGACGAGAACCTGGCCTCCGTGTGCCGCGCCCGCCACGCGCGCCGCGCGGTTCACGGTGGGACCGAAGTAGTCCATGCGCCCGGTGAGCGGGTTGGGTCGACAGTCCGCCTCTCCGGCGAGGATCCCGGCGCGCACCAGCAGTCCTCCCCGGGACGCAATGCCCGCGGGCCAATCCACCAGCACCAGCGCGCGCTGCGTCTCCACGCACCAGCGCACCGCGTCCTCCACCCGCGCAAACGCGGCCATGAACGCGTCACCCTCGGTCTTCACCTCGTAACCGTTGTGCTCGGCAAGGAGCTGGCGCATCACCTCGTCATGCATGGAGAGCGCGGTGCGCATCTCCTCGGGCAGCTCCTCCCAGAGCTGGGTGCTTCCCTGCACGTCGGTGAAGACCAGCACCACCCGACCCACCGGCGCCTGGCTGCTCATCAGTCCCCTCCCAGGTACAGGTCCCGAGGACGCTGCCCCCACACCACGCCCAGCACCATGGTCTCCCGGGAGAGCACGGTGGGCTCCCGTGGAATGAGTCCCGCCGCCGTCATCCACCGCGCCAGCGTGGCGGGCAGGTGCGGATAGCCGCCGGGCAGCCGCAGCGCGAGGTGCAACGCGTACGCAGCATGGGCGCGCCGACCAGCCTCGTCGTCACCCGCCAGCGCGTCCACCACCGCCAGCCAGCCGCCCGCGCGCAACGTGGGAGCCAGGCGCGCCACCAACGCCGCCGCGCGCTCCTCACCCTCCAGGTGCAGCACGTTGGCGGCAATGACGAGGTCGAGGGTCTCGACGGGCAGCGGGGCGGACATGTAGTCGCCCGCCAGGATGTCCACGCGGGAGCCGTGACCTCGCGCGGTGGCGGCGGCGCGCGTGGCCTCACACACCTGGGGCAGGTCCAGCAGGCGCAGTGTCACGTCGGGGCGCACGTCCAGCACCGCCAGCGACCACGGCGCGCTGCCCGCGCCCACGTCGAGGATCACGGCGCCGCGCGGCAACCGGGCCGCCACCTCGACGGCAAAGGCGCGCGCGGCCTGGTCGAACATGGCGGCGAGGCGTGGCACCACCTCGGGGTAGGCGCGGTCACGGTTGGCGGTGCCCTCACCCATCAGCGTGGATCCGGTGCGCAGGTAGTTGGGCATGGCAGCCCAGATGCGTCCCGCGCCAGCCAGGCCCTCCGGCCCGCGCAGCTCGTTGGCAAACCACGACGTGCAACGGAACACCCCACCTTCACGCTCCACCATGCCCCAGGCGTGCAGCACCTCCAGCGCGCGCTCCGTGGCGACGGCGTCCAGGCCGAGCTCACGGGCCAGGTTCACCGACGTGGCGGGCGCGGCGGCAAGGCGCTGCAACAGGCCCGTGTCCCGGCCGGCCACCAGCACCGCGTGGACGGATTCAATCTGCATCAGGGTTGCGCTCATGTGGTCACCGGTCGGCACTGCAGGAGCCAGGAGTGGCCCGCCTCCACGGCGAACTCCAGGTCGGAAGGACCGAAGAGCGACTCGCACGTGGCCGCCAATTGTTCGAGCGCCTGGACCTCCCGCAGGCCAAGGCACGGCGCCGCGCGGAGCTCCGGCGGAACCGTCTCATGGGTCAGCCCCTCGGGGCCCACCACGGCGCGCACGTCCTTGTCGCCCACGTCGCAGCGGAGGTTGTGGCCACCCCGGTGCCAACGGAGTCGATCCGGCAGCGCCTCCCCGGAGACCACCGTTTCACCCAGGCCCCAGTTGACCTCCGCCACGCGCTCGTCACGCTTGCTGACCGGGCAGCGGGTGAACAGCACGCCCGCGCAACGCGCCGGCACCAGGCGTTGCACCACCACCGCCATGCGCAACTCACCGTCGAGCTCGCGACGCGCGCGGTAGGCCTCGGAGGAGCGTCGCGAGAGATGCACGGTGCGCACCGCGGCGTGCACCGCCTCCATGCTCCGGACCCCCAGCACCGTGGCGTGCTGACCGGCGTAGCTGGCGCGCTCCCCGTCCTCACCCACGGCGGAGGAACGCACCGCCACCGGCCCGTGCCTCAGCAGCTCCTCGACGGCAGCCAGCGCATGCAACGCCTCCGGCGCGCCTTCCAGCCACGCCTCCACCAGCCGCCACGACAACGCCACGCCTTCTGGCACGGGCAACCCCGCCGCCACGCAGCGCGCCAGGCCCGCGGCCTTTCCGCCGTAGCGCGCCACCTCGTCGGCCTGGTGCAGCGGCACCGCCCTCATCGCAGCACCCGCACGGTTCCCGCGTCGCCGTCGACCTCGATGCGGTCGCCGTCACGGATCAGCTCCAGGATGCCGCGCGCGCCCACCACGCCGGGCATTCCGTACTCGCGCGCGACGATGGCCGGGTGCGAGAGCAATCCCCCGCGCTCGGTGGCAATGCCGGAGAGCAACGGGAGCACACAGTTGTAGGCGGGCGTGGTGAGCCGGGCCACGAGCACGTCTCCGGCGACAATGCGGGAGAAGTCCTCCGGCCCCAGCACCAGGCGCGCCTGCCCCACGGTGCGACCGGGACTGGCGGCAATGCCCCGCACGGTGTTGTCGTCACGACGTCGATCCGCCTCGCGGAACATGAGGTCGATGTAGAGGTTCATCGCCCGCGCCACGCGCGCTGCCGGCGCGGGGAGCAGCTCGGCGGGAGGAGGCGCTTCCGGGGGCGGACCGAGGAGCTCCGGCATCTCACTGCAGGTGGCGCGGCTGCGCGTGGTGTAGCGGCGCTCCGCTTCCGTGGCGTCGGGGGAGGTGGCTCCCGCGAGCAGCTGCAGCACCTCGTCCAGGCGCAGGTCCAGGGTGTGCTCCGGCGCGCGCAGGCGGCCCCGGGTGGTCAGCCGTTGTCCCGCCTCCAGCAGCGCACGACGGGCCAGCCCCATGGTCCAGAAGTCCACCGTCGAGCGACCGTCGCGCAGCGGGTGGGCCAGGCGCGCCTCGTGGAGCAGCTCGTCGAACGTGGCGCGGTGCTCGGCGGGGACACGGGTGCGCAGCGCGGCCACCGGGTCCTCCTGCGGCGACGTGGTCGCGGGCGCGTTCAGCCGCTGGACCAGGGAACGGACCATCACGCCCGGCACCTCGATGGCGCGGGGCTCGTGGACGTCGTGACCGGAGAGGACGCGCTCGCCCACCTCCCACAACCACGTGCGCGCCGCCGCGCCCAGCTCGCCCTCGTCGGTACGGAGGCGTTCCAGGGCTTCCGCGGGTGGAGCATCCAGCCAGGCGCGTGCGTCAGGACGGGTGCGCAGCGCGGAGACCACCGCGTCCAACGTCTGGAGCGCATCCAACGACGCCGGCGAGTGTCCGCGCAGCAGCGCCATGACGTCACCGGGCGTGCAGCCGGTCCATTCCACGACGTGGGCCGCGAAGTCCCCCACCGGGACGATGGTGGCCAGGCTGAGCTGGAAGTGTTCCCCGAGCCCGTCCCACAGCGCGGCGTCGCATTCGCGCAGGTGCTCACCCAGCGCGGCGTCGTCGAGCCGGGTGGGCTCCTGCTGCGCCAGCGCGCGCAGTCGCTGCTGCCAACGCGGCCACAACACGGTGGAGAAGTGGTGCACATCCTCCCGCCACCGACGGGTCCGCATCACCTCCGCCGCCACCGCGGTGCGCGCCCGCAGCGGGGGCACCAGGCGGACCAACATCCAGAACAGCCACGCGGGCGGTGTCCGGGCCCCCGGCGGAGCGCCGAGCGGGCGGGGAGAGGTGTAGGTGAATCCGTCGACGAGACGGCACTCCAGCGTGTCCAGGAGCGCGCCGTAACGCGCCATGCTCTCGCGCATGCCCTGTGTGTAGTTCTCCGCGAAGCGCGAGCTGAGGTAGCCGCTGTGGGCGCGCTCGCAATGCGTGGCATCCAGCGTCCAGCTTCCCGGTCCGGGTGGCTGTGGACTCATGGCTTTCCCCTCCCCTGGCCCTTGAGGGCCGTGATCGTTGCCGCGACTGCCTGCATCACCACCTCCTCGGCGGCCGCGCGGTTGGCGCCAAAGCGGTCCATCAGGTCGAGGTAGGTCTGTGAGCTCAGCAAGGCGCGGAAGACGCCCGTCCACGCGGCTTGTTGCGCGGGAGACATTCCGGGCGTGGCCGCCTCCACCAGCTTCCTCAGCTGACGGTCGCGAGCGGCGCGGCCGCGGGTGTGGATCTCTCGCAGCGCCGCCATCTTCCGCGCCGCGCGCACCGCTGCGAGGTTCTTTTCGAAGAATGAGAACAGCGCTGGCACCCAGGAAGGGATCTCTTCAATGTCCCTGGGCCACGGCGGGGCGCCCATGCGGCGCTGGCTCTCTGTCTGCACCGCGTCCAGCAGCGCATCCCGCCCCGCGAAGTTCCGCCACACCGTGGGCACCGAGACCCCCGCCCGAAGCGCCACCGCCTGCACGCTGAACGCGTTCCCCGGTTCCTCCGCCAACAGCGTCAGGGCCGCATCCAGGATGCGCTGGCGGTTCTCCGACGCCTGCTCCTGGCGGAGCCGGTTGTCATAGGGCCGGGTTTTTGATGCAACGGCCGTTTTCTTCATGATACACACCATTTCACCAATATGCAGCAGTCGTCAAGCCGCAGGGAAATGGACGTGTTTCTCGTCGGAGATCACTGCGAGCGGAAGGGATCGGTCTTCCGGACAGCGCTGCGGCGTGGGGATGTTGGTGCCCAGCGGTTGGCCCAGGGCGTGTTGCAGGGTCGACCTGTCCAGCCATCCCGCGTCGTGGAGCTTCCGCAGGACATGGTCGCGACGGTGCTTCGCTTTGTCGGAGCGACACCAGGGATCGCGTGCGCGCGGAGCACCGACGATGCTGGCCAGCAGCGCGTATTCGTGAGGCTCCAGCTCGCCGACCGCGCGGCCGAAATAACCGTGCGCCGCGGTGTCCATCCCGTACCAACCGTAACCGAAGTAGGAGTTGGCGGCGTACTGCTGAACCTGTTCCCGCGGCGTGACGTGACGACCGAACCAGATGGTCAACGCCACCCTGTGGATGGTGGAGACCCGCCGGTGCGTACTCCAGAGCATCCGCTTGGCAACCAGGCTGGCCAGTTGAGCGCGCCCACGCGAGGAGGCCCCCTCGGTGACGAGGTACCTCCCGATGGGCCACATCACCACGCCCAGCACGGGCCAAGGCGCCTCGGTCTCGTCGGGAATGGGCCCTTCATTGCCTTCGGCGACCCACAGGGCCCGCGCCACCTCGTCGGAAATCCGCGGGTGCAGGCAGGTCAGGCGCGGCTCTCCCATGTCCGCCATGAGCCCAACATAGAGGCCCTCGAAGAACAGCAACGGGAGCACCATGGCCGCCGCCAGGGTGAGCACCAGGAAGCGCAGCATGACTTCGCCGGAACACGCGTTGGGGCGGGCGCATTCTCCACGCTGGGCGCGTGCGTCACCCGCTCGACGCATGGAACCGCGCGGTCCCGAAGGCGTCCGTGGGGAGGCTGCGTCAGAACAAGTTGTCCAAGGCTGGTGCGGCGAAGCCGACGAACACCTAATACTACCTGGTCACCTGACGTCGTCACGGTAGTGTCCCCGGAGCAGTCACGCCGGTGGTATCCAGCCGGTATCCAGGGCGTGAGCCGACGCCGCAGCCGTAGGGGCTAGGCATTTCCACGTCGTGGAGGTGGCCAAAGTGGAAGGAAATGCCTAGCCCGGGGCCGACGGTGCCACACCGTTACCCCGACGCCAC
>JBFMGU010000290.1:0-12932 GCA_040752415.1 Myxococcota bacterium | reverse complement strand
GCCTGGCTGGGGGGCTAAGAGACAGTGGGGGTTGGCACGGAGATAAGCACCGGAATTGCCAGATTCCGACCGGGAAACCAGCGGCCCACGGGCCCGCTGGCTCCCATACGTAACCGGCCAATCTGTACGGCGGCCGGCGCAAGTGCTTCAGAGGCGTATGGGATGTACCACCCTCACACGGTGGGCCGGACGGGCGCGGAGGAGTACCGCGGTAATCGTAGCAGCCGCGAATCAAATGGGACCCGCGGTGGGATTTCCCGTTTTTCTTTCTCAACCCAACAGCAAGGAGCACCACGACGGAACACGCAAGAACGAAACGGAAAGACGGAAGGCGGAAGGCAGGCGGTACCGAAGATGAGAAAGACGAAGCGGGTACCAGACGAGCCGACGCCGAACGAGAAAACTCGAGACAGGTACCAGCGACGCGACTCGCGCTCGCGACGCACTCGTCCGCTCCAAGGCGGGCGGTACCGAAGAGATGAGAAAGGCGAAGCGGCTACAGGCGGCCCACGCCAAAATGAAAGATTCGAGACAGGTACCAGCGACGCGACTCGCGCTGCACGGACATCCCGGATTCACCCAACGGGTCCTGGCGTTCCCGACGTGACGACTGCCGGGATGCCGACTTGGCGCCCGCGCTGACGCGCCGTTACCACGTGGCATTCCGACCTGTTGGATGGTCGTGAGACACCAAGGATGGCACCGATGCGCAACACCACGCTCACCGCGGCGTTGCTGGCCGCGCTGCTGTTCGCCGCGAGTCCGGCGCAGGCGCGCCCTTCCGACCCGTGGATCACCAGCAAGACCAAGATTGCCCTCCTGACCGCCAAGGACCTGGAGGACCGCAACATCAACGTCGACACGGTTGACGGGAGGGTGACGCTCCACGGCCGCGTCCGGACGCCGGAGGCGCGCATGCGCGCGGAGCAGGTGGCCAAGGACGTTGATGGCGTGCGCTCCGTGAAGAATCTCATCCAGGTGGTGCCGGAGGAGCGGGAGGAGATCGTCAAGACCAGTGATGATCAGATCAAGGACAGCCTGCGCAAGGCGTTCAAGGAGGACAAGGGCCTCAAGGACGCCCGGATCGAGATCGCCTCGGTGAACAACGGCGTGGTGCTCCTCAGGGGCAAGGACATCACGGTGGATGATCACCTCAACGCGGTTCGGTTGGCCTACAGCGTGCCGGGCGTCCGTCGCGTGGCCACGGAGATTGAGGAAGTTGAGCGTGACGAGAATGGCGCACGCCGCATCGCTCGCGACATGGAGGACGACGTGCGCAAAGCCCCGGAGACGGACCGCGAGCGTCTGGGCGGCGACACGATGATCACCACGGCGGTGAAGATGCGTCTGATGGCGGACCGTGACACGCCCGCGCTGGACATCAACGTCGACACGCGGGACGGCGTTGTGACGCTCTTTGGCGTGGTTCCCACGCAGGAGGCGCGGGTGGCGGCGGAGTCGGACGCCATGAAGGTGAAGGGCGTGCGTCGCGTCATCAACGAGCTTCAGGTGGTGCCCAGCGCCAGGCAGGAGAAGGTGGAGGCACGCGACGAGGATCTCATGCGGAGCATCAAGCGCGCCCTGGATGCCGACGACCGCCTACGCGACGAGGACATCCGCGTCACGGTGAGGGACGGCGTGGCAAGGCTGACCGGCACGGTGACGTCGGAGGATGACAGGCTGGAGGCCACGACGACGGCGCGCCGGGTCAAGGGCGTGCGCTCCGTGGACGAGGACCTCAAGGTGAAGGCGTCGCGAGAGGAGAAGCAGCCCGCGGTGAAATGAGACCAAGAGGTTCCGTCGGGGCCGGCGGATCTCCCGGGCGCTCTCCGGGGATCCGCCGTTCCGTTTTCGGCCGCTGGCCAGCCGGCCCTGCTGGGCTACATTGCGCGCCCATGCAGTCCCCGCCCCCGCCCACGCGCGTCGGAAACCGTTGCTACCGTTGTCACCGCGCCGTCAGCGCGTGCTGGTGCGCCACCGTCACACCGCTCAAGCCCCCCGTGCAGGTGAACTTCCTCCAGCACCCGCGGGAGGCGCGCAACCCCATCGGCACCTTGCACATGGCCCACCAGGCGCTGCCGGGTTCGCGCTTGTTCGTGGGCGTGGACTTCAGCGAGGACGCGCAGCTGCGGGCGTTGGTGAACGACACGTCCCGTCGTCACGCGCTGCTCTACCCCGGCCCCGACGCCCAGGACGCCGGGACGCTGCGCATCACGGATGAGCCGCTCACGCTGTGGGTGATTGATGGAACGTGGTGGCAGGCGCGCAAGGTCTTCCAGGCCAACCCGCTCCTGCACGCGCTCCCGCGCTATCGGCTGCAGCCTTCACAACCGGGGCAATACCGCATCCGCAAGGAGCCCGCGGCGCACTGTTTGTCGACGGTGGAGGCGGTGGCCGCGCTGCTGGACGCGTTGGAGGGCGCGCCCGGCCGATACGCGTCCATGCTGACCCCGTTCCACGCCATGGTGGAGCACCAGCTCTCCTTCGCGGAGGCACCCACGCGCACGCCGAGGCACCGTCGTCAGAAGCGACCCCGACGCCGCCTGATGCGCACGCTGGAGGCGCTGGGTCCCGACGAGAGTCACGTGGTCCTGGTGCACGGCGAGGGAACGGGCTGGCCCGTCTCCGTCGAGGGCGCCCCGCCCGCCGAGCTCCTGCAGTGGACCGCGTTCCGGCCCGCCACAGGGGAGACCTTCCACGCCTTCATCCGCTCGCAACACGGCGTCAGCCCGCACGCGCTGGAGCACCAGGGCCTCACGCCGGAGATGTTGGCGCAGGCCGTGGAGCCGCGGGAGTTCGTCGCGCGTTGGCGCGCATGGTCACGTGAGGACGACCGCTGGTGTGTGTGGGGCTTCCACGGCACCAAGCTGGCGCGCGGTCACGGCATCACGCTGCCCACGTACGCGGACCTGCGCACTGCCTGCTGCGCGCACCTGCGTTCCCGCGTGGGTCTCGTCGAGGAAGCGCATCCCGCGTTGCAGCTGACACCGGCGGAGCCCCTGGCTCCCGCGCGCGGTGGCCGGCGTCTGGCGCAGATGGCCGCGGTGTACGCGGAGCTCCGCCGGCGTGAGCGCCCTCCCGCGTGACGACGGGATGACCGTTGCGGGTGTGTGGGCAGGTGGTTATCACATGCTTGAGTGCGTGCTGAGCATGGGTTGTTGACGCCGGCACACACGTTCCTCCTTCCATCCACCGCCGCGGATTCCGGGCTTCCTCCCGACGGAAGCACCGTTCCGCGACCGCATTTCCGTCCGACGTGATGCGCGCTTCGCGCATGGCGGCCAGGGCCTGTCATGAGAACGCACGTGGCGTGGGGTGCCCTGGTGGGTGCCCTGACATGGGTGTTGCCCGCGCAGAGCTGGGCCGGGCGTTCCGACGTCAGGGTGACGCATCGCGCGCGCCAGGCGCTGATGGCCGCCGACGGGTTGCCGGTCACGCAGATTGGCGTGCATGCCCAGGATGGCGTGGTCACGCTGCACGGGAAGGTGGCCTCGGAGCGGATGCGTCGCGACGCGGGCGAGCTGGTGGAGACCGTTGCCGGCGTGCGCGAGGTGCGGAACCTGCTCCAGGTCATTCCCCATCGGCAGCGCGCACGCGTGGATGCGCGGGATGAGCGCGTCCATCGTGGGTTGGTGCGCGTGTTCCGTCGGGATCGCGAGCTGCGCAGCGGACGGATGCACGTGGTTTCCGTCGCCAACGGGATGGTGCTGCTGGGTGGCCGTGCCCGAAATGAGTCCGAGCACCTGTACGCGTTGGACCGGGTGGCCTCGCAGCGGGGCGTCCGGGGCGTGATCAGCGTGGTGCGCACACCGCTCCCGGATTTCTCCACGGAGCGCTGGGAGGAGCGCGCTGCACGCTGGGTGAGGGCGGGCCCACCGCGCGGCAACGCCGACGTGGACCTGTGGATCCGGTGGATGGTGCGCCTGCGCCTCGTGGGCAACGGGGAGACCGCGCGGGTCCACGTGGACTCGTCCGGGGGCGTGGTCACCCTGCGCGGCACGGTGCGCTCCCACGACGTCAGCACGCTGGTGGAATCCCGCGCGTGGGCCATCCCCGGTGTGCGGAGCGTGCGCAACGAGTTGAGGGTGGTGCCCACATGGCCCGCGTCGCGGCTGCGCTCCGACGAGCCGGTGGGTTGAGAGGTGGTCCATGGGAACGAGGACGGTGGTGGCTGTCTGGCTCCTGGCCGTCGGTGCAGCCTCCGCCGCGCCCACTCCCGGCGCCATCCAACCCTGGAACGAGGACATCTACGCCGACGACGAGGAGATTCCCGACGGGGAGGACCTGGAGGCGCTGGACGAAGAGCTGGAGGAAGCCGAGGACGACGACGGGGCGACGTGGGACATCCAGCTGGCGGACCCGGATGACGACGAGCTGAGCAACGTCCAGGAGGAGGAGCTGGGCACCGACCCCGACGACGAGGACACCGACGGCGACGGCATTCCCGACGGACTGGAGGTGGTGGACGGGATGCCCGCGCGCATGGACGAGGACCTGGACACCGACCCGCTCCGCTCCGACACCGACTCCGGCGGCATGCGTGACGGTGACGAGGTGCGCTGCGGCTCCGACCCGCTCAATCCGGATGACGACGATGCATGTCGGCGCGCGCTGGTGCGAACCGGGGACCCGGAGCAGACCTCCCGCGCGTTGCTCGCCGCGGCGTGGGTCTTGCGCGGCCAGCAGCACCAGTCCGGCGACGAGGAGGCCCCAACCCGCGCCGCGCCGGCCCGCACCCCGCACCCCGCGCTCCTGAGCTCCCCCGACGCGAACGACGAGGACACACGCTGGACCCCGGGAGTCGCCGCGGTGCTGTTGGTGGCAGGTGGTGCGTGGCTGAGCTGGCGGAGGCGCGCCTCAGGCCGTCCCCTGATTCCGACACGTTCTCCGACGAGAAGCAAGCACCGCGGAGGCGTTGTCGGCGACGCGCGGCTCCGTTAGAGCGCACTGGCCGCGAGGGCATCTCAACGGGATGCGGCCAGGGAGCGCGCCATCATGCCAGCCGTGGGAGCAAGCAGCGAGCGCAAGCGCGTGGTGATCGTGGGTGGTGGATTCGGCGGGCTGGAAGCCGCCAAGGCCATGCGGACCCTGCCCGTCGACGTCACGCTGGTGGACCGCACCAATCACCACCTGTTCCAGCCGTTGCTCTACCAGGTGGCCATTGCGGGTCTCTCGCCCGCGGACATCGCCGCACCCATCCGCTCCGTGCTCCGGAGCTGTCGCAACGTGACGGTGCTGCTGGGCGACGTGGCCAGCGTGGACACGGAAGGCAAGCGGGTTCTTCTCGTCGACGGAGGACAGCTTCCGTATGACCACCTGGTGCTGGCCGCGGGAGGACAGACCAGCTACTTCGGCCACGACGAGTGGGAGAAGCTGGCGCCCGGACTCAAGTCCGTCGACGACGCGGTGGAGATCCGCAGGCGCGTGCTGCTGGCGTTCGAGGCGGCGGAGCGCGAGCAGGACCCGGACATCCGCAAGACGTTGCTGACCTTCGTCGTCGTCGGCGGTGGGCCCACCGGACTGGAGCTGGCGGGCTCCATCTGCGAGCTCTCACGCACCGTGCTCTCGCAGGACTTCCGTCGCATCAATCCCGCGGAGGCGCGTGTGATCCTGCTGGAGGCCGGTCCCACCATCCTGGCCGGTTTCCCCGAGGAGCTGCAGCGGAGCGCCATGCGTCAGCTCCAGGACCTGGGTGGTGAGCTGCGGCTGGGCAAGGCGGTCACGCGCGTGGAGCCCGACACGGTGTGGCTGGGCGAAGAGAAGATTCCATCCTCGACGGTGATCTGGGCCGCCGGCATCAAGGCCTCACCGCTGGCCAGGTCGTTGAACGTGCCGCTGGACCGCGCGGGTCGCGTGCTGGTGGAGCCGGACCTCAGCATCCCCGGGCACCCGGAGGTCTTCGTCATTGGCGACATGGCCGCGTTCCTGCACCAGGGCGGAAAGCCGCTTCCCGGCGTGAGCCCGGTGGCCATGCAGCAGGGTCGGTGCGTGGCGCGGAACCTGGCGCGCGACATGCGCGGTGAGCCGAGAGAGACCTTCCACTACTGGGACAAGGGCTCCATGGCGACGATTGGCCGCTCACGTGCCATTGCGTGGGTGGGTAGGCTGAGGCTGAGCGGCTTTGTGGCGTGGCTGGCGTGGTTGGCCGTGCACCTCTTCTTCCTCATCAGCTTCCGCAACCGGGTCATGGTGCTGCTCAACTGGGCCTACGCGTACCTCACGTATCAACGCGGCGCGCGGCTCATCACCGGCGTGAGAGGGCTTCCGCCCCTGGGCCGTCGCGCGCTCGCGGATGGCTCGGCCACGCCCCGGGTTCCCACGACGTCACCCGACGGAACACCGCGCTCCGCCCCGCCCAGCGCGTGACCGCTCCACGTCGACGGATTTTCGTGGCGGTCCCAAAACCACATCGTTACACCGATTGCAGGGGTCTCATCAGGGCGCGCCCCACGTGGGTGACGGCAGCGCACCTCCATGACGCCAGCAGGTGATGCAAGCCGCGCGCGTCGCAAGCGAGCTTCCCCCTCCCTCCCAGCTAAAGCCTTTCTCGTCGTGGGAGCGCACTCCCGCGCTTGATTGATGCCACACGGGTCCGCGCTCACGCGGTTCCCCCATCCGGCGTCCGCACCGCGCGTGACGTCGTTCATGCACAGGTCCACACATGTCCAAGGGGTTCAAGCTGCGCTGTCTGGTACTGGCCAGGAAGATGAAGCGGATTGTCTCGCGCCAGGACAAGCTCAACCGCACCATGACCCACGCCGAGAAGCTGGCGGAGGAGGTGGCGGAGGAGTTGCGAAGCATGGTGGACAACCTGGGCTCGGAGGAGCTTGGTGACGACGACGGCATGCCGGTGCGCCGGATGGCGGAGGTGGACCGGGACGTGCTGATTCCCGTGGAGCTGGCGCACTGCGGCGGGTTGGGCCTGCACCTGGAGGCGGATGGGGCCAAGCAGATCCTGGTGCGCGTGGAGGCTCGACGTGAGTTCTCCCTGGGCGGCCGGCCCGCGCAGCTGCTCCGCATCCTGTGGGAGGAGTCGCAGCGTGGTCAGGGCGGTTGGAAGGACGCGGGGGAGATTGGCGCGTTGCTGCCGCAACAGGACGGCATTCCGTCGAGCCGGCACGTCATCAGCAACCTGGCCTCACGCTTGCGCAAGGATCTGGCGCGTGCCGGTGTGGACCCCGCCTTGGTGGAGTGCGACCAGCGCCTGGGCTACCGGCTGGCCCTGAGACCCGCGCCGCGGGCACCGGTTGTCGACGAGATTGCGGGCGTGATGCCGGAGATGAACGCGCAGGTGGTGTGAGGACGGCTCACGTCTTGTCCCGCGCCAGCGGCCCCACCACCGCACTCACGGCACGGATGTAGTCCGCGGGTGCGAGCAGGATCTGGGTGCCACGCACGCCGGCGGAGATGGAGATGACGTCAAAGAGCTCCGCCGTCTCGTCGAGATAGACGGGGTACTTCTTCTTGCACGCGAGCGCCGTGACGCCGCCGCGGATGTAGCCGGTGAGCGGCTGCACTTCCTTCAGCGGCACCACGTCCGCCTTGCGGTCACCGCTGAGCCGCGCGAGCGCCTTGGGGTCCAGCTCCGCGTTGCCGGGAACCACGGCCAGGCACACGCCGTTGCGGTCCCCGCGCGCCACCAGCGTCTTGAACACCTGCTCCGCGGGGAGGCCCACCTTGCGCGCCACGGCCTCCGCGCTCAGGTCCTCCGGGTCGACGTCATACTCGCGGAGCTCATGGCGGATTCCCAGCTTCTCCAGCTCACGGACGGCGTTCGTCTTCACGGCGCGTGACTGTAGGTCATGGGCGCTGACTCACGGAAGACGTCGCGCACGCCCCCGCCGCGACCACCACGCCACGACGACAAGGAACCCCAACCACGGAGCCGCGCCCCCACCGCCCTGGCACTGGCAGCCCTCCGGCGCGTCCGTGCGCCCCGCGTCCGACGTGGCGACAGCGGCATCACGACGTCGTCCCGCGTCCGGACGGACCGCCGCGTCGGGGACGGAGGCATCCCCCGCCTGACTCGCGTCCGGAACCACCGTGGCATCGGGCAGCGCGGAGTCCGACGTGGACGCATCGCGCGGCACGGCCGCGTCGACGGGCGGCACCGCGGCATCCCGCGGCAGAGACGCATCCACGCCCGCCGCCGCATCCACCGGGATTGCCGCATCCACGACGACGGACGCATCCGACCGTGGGCGCATCCGCTCGCGCTCCCACAACGCGTGCAGGTACGCGCCGGCACCAAACCCCACCATGGGCCACGCACCCGCCGCATTCGCGTTGTCCCGGTCCAGCAGCTCCGGAATCAGCCCGCGACTGCGCACGCCCGCCGCGGTGACCCACGCGAGCAGCGCGTCGGCCTCGGCCACCCGTCCCGTCCGTCGAAGCGCGGTGGAGAACCACAGGTCCACCACGATCCACTCGGCCCGGTCGTAGTCGCCCCCGTCGTCATTCCGGTGGAGGCCGTTGCCGGTGGGGACGGTGAGCGCCCCCTTCAGCGCATCCAGCGTGGCATTCGCCACCGCGCCAGAGGGGTCCAGCACGTCGCGGTTGAACGCTTCAATCACGGACACGTCGAACGCCGCGTTGTTGCCCAGGTCCTCCATGGACTGCACCAGCACCTGGTTGACGACGAGATGCTGCTCCATGGCGGCAACAATGGCGTTGGCGCGGTTGCGGTAGCGCGTGGCATCCGCGGGGTCCCCCAGCTCCTCCGCCACGTCGGCCCAATCACGCAGCCCCGCGGCCGCGGTCAGCGACGTGTACGCATAACGTCGACGGTCCGTCCAATGGGTTTCCCAGATGGAGCTGTCCGCCTGCACCAGGCCCGTGGCCCCGTCGACGCAGTCGGTGATGGGGTCCGCCACCGCGTTCTTCACCAGCGCGTAACGCTGCGTGGCCAGCGACGAGGAACCGCTCAGCGCGTGCTCACGCGCCAGCTCGGTGAGCAGCAGGCCGAATCCGTCGAGCTCGATGTTGTAGCCGCGGGAGTCCTGGTCACTCTCCTCCGCGCCACCGCCGTAGGTGCGCACCACGCTAAGCCCATAGGGCCGCCCCACGTACTCCTCGTAATCACCGGCGGGGCCACGCAGGAGGAAATCCATGGCGTCGCGCGCAGCCTGCATCTCGCCAACGTCGATCAACCCGCGCACCGCGTAGGTGAGGTCCCGCACCCACGTGATGTTCCAGATGCCCGGCGGCAGCGCGGCGGGAATCTGTCCGTGCGGCAGGTTGCCCGGCCCACCGGCGCCGATCACCGTCTCCCGCACCTGCGCGCCCCTCAGCACCGCCAGGGAACGCCGCGCCACCATCCGCTCGTCGTCACTCAGGCCCGGCGGAAGCTGTTGTATGGACACCGCGTCCGACCATTCCTGCGTCAACGCGGTCTCCCACGCCGCCCCGTCCGCGTGCTGCTGCGACCACGCGCGTCCCTCCTGCAGCAACGTGGCGCCGCTCCCGGGCTCCCCCATGACGACGAGCAGCCCGCGCACCACCTCCTGCTGCGCCGCCAGCGAGGGAAGCTGCCAGTCCAGCGCGGCCACCGCGTCGTCAAACGTGTTGCTGTCATTGACGTCGGTGAGGGCGGCGCCGTTCTTCCACGGCGTGTAGGGGTTGGACGGGCTCGCGGCGTGGTGCAGGGGCGTATCCAGCGGGATGAACGCCACGTCGGCACGGGCGCCGGATTCCAGGAAGGCGTTGTGCGTGGTGTTCCAGACAATGCGCTCCGCCTGCGTCCCCTCCGCGCCGCCACCGACGTGGAAATTCAGCAACACCGCTGCCTGCGCGTCGGAGACGGTGGCCAGCCCCAGGTTGCGCACCGTGAGCGTGACCACGAACGCCGGTCGCGCCAGGCCCAGCGGCGCCGTCACGCGCGTCTGGATCTGCAGGTCGCCCACGCGCTGGCTGGCCCGGATGCGCAGGCCGTCTCCGTCGTAATCCGCGTCGCCCAGCGTCCACTCGCCCAGCCACGTGCCGCCCTGGGTGCCGCGACGGATGCCGCCGTACACGTCGTAGACGAGGTTGGGGACCTCCGGCGTGCTGGCGTTGGCCTGCTTGTAGAGATGGGCGTAGGCGCGGGTCACCTTGCGCTCGGTGGTGCTGTACACCACGGCGCCGTGGCCGTTTGCCGACGTCAGTGTGTCGATGGCCTGGCCCGGCTCGGAGAGGGCTCCCGCCAGGAGCAGGAAGTAGTTCGCAATCAGCATGGGTCGCGCTCAGCGTCGCGTCGACCTTAGCGCGGAATCGATCACCGCGTGGATTCCCGCGCGCGCCTCCGCGCTGTGATCCGTGAACTGCACGAAAACGCCACACGGCTCCGCGCCGGCGGCCAGGGCAGCTTCGTCGGGGGCGGAGCCCAGGTTGCGGTGCAGCTCCACCACGGCGGGCATCTGGCAGAGGATCTCCCCAGCGTCGTTGAAGAACGTGATGTGCACCGGGTCGCCCTCCGGCGGCGCGGAGGTGCAGGGAATGAACATCCCGTCGGGACTGAGCTCCCGGCAGTACATCCGCGCGAACACGCCATAACGGTCCACGACGAGAGAAACCGGGGTGGGCTCGCGCGTCCTGGTCCCCCGCAGCTCCGCCCAGCGCACACGCATGGCGCCTTCCTCACGCAACGCGTGGTGCAATGACGGCGTGGAGAGGATGCGCTCCATGATCGCCGCGTCGGAGAGCCACAGGATGACCACCTCCCCGGCGGCAACCTGGGCCACGGAAGCCGGCTGGTCGACGACGCGCTCCAGCCCCACGACGTCACCCTTCTGCAGCGGCGGCGGCGCCACGCTGGTGGGCAGCTGCACGCGCACGGTGCCCTTCATGATGATGCCCATGCGCGGCGGCACCGCCCCCGGCGTGACCACGGTGACACCCGCCACCATGCGCTGCGCGGACGCGCCGGTGGTCAACGCCTCAACGCCCTCCGGAGACAGCCCCGCCACAAACCGCGACGCCATGATCTCCGGGCTGGACTGGACCATCTGCGCTGGCGTGGTGGCCCTCAGCGCGGTCACGGCAACAGGCGTCAGGTCCCGCTTGCTGTCCTCGGACCCTTCATCCCCTGCCATCCGTCCCTCCACTCCCGTCACGCCCTTCCAACCTACCATTTGCGGCCCCCCGGGGTAGGAAAATCACGCGCTGGCGTTGCTGGCCGCGGCGGACACGGCCTGCGGTGAGAGCGGGTCAAAGTGACGGAACGGGTCCTCGATCATGGTGCGCAGCGTCTTGGCCAGGCGGGAGGCGTGGAACCCGTCAATGAAGCGGTGATCAAACGTGGCGCTGACGTGCATGATCTTGCCGGGCACCACCTTGCCATCCTCGACGACAGGCGTGTCCAGCACGGCGCCGGGCGCCACCAGGATGGGGACGTGCGCGTAGGGGACCAGTGGCACATAGGCCATGCTTAGGCCCAGGGATCCAATGCTGGTGACGAACGCGCTGCCAAAGGGGTCCCGCGGCAGCCCCAGGAACGTGAGGTCCAGGTTGAGCTCATAGAGCAGGAAGCTCAGCAGCTTCACGAAGCGGTTCATGAACATGAACGGGATGAGGCCCATGGACTGGCGCGTCTTCTCCAGGCTGGGGTCCTTGCGCTCCCGGATGCGGCGCGCCTTGGCCTCCAGCTCGTCGACAATCTGCTTGAGGCTCTTCTGGTCCGCGTTCTCGATCTTGGCGGCGGAGAGGTCCACCTTGCCGGTCTCGTCGTCGACCATCACCACCTGCAGACCGATGTCCACCTGGTTGCGCAGGTAGATCTTGTTGAAGCGCAGCATGGCGTTGGCGTCGGGGGTCTCCTTGAGCGCGGTGGCCACGGCCTTGGTGACCAGGTGGGTCACCGTGAGCTTGTGCCCCGTCTCCACGCGGAACGCCTCGATGTACTGCAGCGCCTTCTCCATGCGGACGGTGAGCGTGCCGTAGACGGACGGGTCATACGCGTCCTGCCAGGTGCCAATGGCAATCTTGCGGAACGGCGTGATGTCCTTCTTGAGCGTGACGGGGACGTTGGGCATGGCGTCAACGGTAGTGCACCGCGCGCGGAAACCGCCACACCACGTCCGTCAGGTGAGCCACCGCGTCATGGTGATGCGCTCGTGCGCCTTGAAACCCAGGTTGCGGTAGAGGCGGACCGCGCTCCCGTTCTCCGGTCGGACCTCGAGGTGGACGGCGCTGAGCCCCAGGTTCCGCGCGGCGTCGAGCACGAGCGTGAGGGCCTGCGTGCCCAGTCCGCGTCCCCGGAAGGGTGGGCGGATGAACAGCTCGGTGATGAACGCGTCGCGGCCGCGGTACTCCAGGTCAAAGCCGAAGGTGAGCATGGCGTAGCCCGCCGTCTCGTCGTCGACGCGGAGGAGCCACAAGCGTCCCACGTTGGCGTCGGCGAGGAGCTGCCGCAAGAGGGGGCGCATCTCGTCGGGGTTGAATGGGATGTGCTCCAGCGTGTTCAGCTCCCGACTCAGCTCCAGCAGGAGCGGGAGGTCCTGGGCCGTGGCGGGTTGGAGGAAGGGCGTGGACGCCATGGTCCACGGCGTACCACGCGCCACAGTGGTGCAACGACAAGGATCGTGAAGACGTGTTCGCGTGCTCTACCAACTGAGCTACGGGCCCGGGACACATGGACCCGACGGGACTTGAACCCGTGACGTCGTCGATAATGTAGTCCTCACCGCATTCGTTGCGGGCCTGGGGCATTGCAGATGGCGGGCCAACGCTGGCGGCGCGGCGTTCCAGGGACTTGCGGCCCCGCGCTCCACCCGCCCTATCCACCCGGATAACCTGATTATCTCGCGAAATCCGTCGGGCGCGGCTCTTTTGGGACGACACCCTGGACTCCCTGCCAATGAGATTGGCAGGCAACAAAACGACAAGTCCTGCTCACCTCTCGCGGCGGTGTCGATTCGCAGGACTACCCTGGAAGAGGCGTGCGGGCGGCGAGGGAC
>JBFMGU010000029.1:0-58528 GCA_040752415.1 Myxococcota bacterium | reverse complement strand
CAGACCAAGGATTGCCCCCCTTCCCCGGCTCGGTGACGACGGAAAATTGAGACTGGGGAAGGGGGGCGAGTGAGCGCAGTGGGACAAGCGCGGGGGGTTAGGTGTTCGCCGGCCTCGCCGACCTGGGCAGAACCGTCCTGACGCCGCCCCCGAGCCCAAGGGCCCGATGACGCGGTGGCGCGCACCCGGTTGTGGACCCGTGGTCACGGCGGCCCGAACCCACCCGGCCCCGAGCGTGCAGCCTCCGCTGGTGCCAGCGCTCACTCCCCCACCTTGAACGCTGCCCCCGCGGCAGGCCACCCATGGCTGCCGTTGCCGGGGTCACGCAGGCTCGGGCGAGGGCCGAAGCGACGCGGATTGGCGGGCTTTCACGTGGCCTGCCACTGTGCTAGTCGCCGCGCGTTTCTCTCAGGGCAAGGAAGGGTTTCATGACGGTCAATCCGGAGAAGGATCTCAAGGGCAGGACCTGTTTCGTCACCGGCGCCGACGGGTTCGTGGGCAGCCACCTCACCGAGAAGCTGGTGGCCTACGGCGCAGACGTGCGCGTCTTCGTGCGCGCCACCAGCTCCGGGCAGCTCCGCAACATCGTCCACCTCAAGGACCGCGTGAAGGTCCACCAGGGTGACCTCTCCGACCGCACCGCCGTGGACCGCGCCATCCGCTCCCTCAAGGACGGCAACGACACCATCGTCTTCCACCTGGCCGCGCAGGCCCACGTGGGTGAGAGTTGGGAGCGCCCCTACGAGACGGTGAGCTCCAACATCCTGGGCACGCTCAACCTGCTGCAGTCCGTGGTGGACAACGGCCTCAAGCTCACCAAGTTCGACACCGCCGGCACCAGCGAGGAGTACGGCAACGTCAACCCCTCCGTGCAGCACCACCATGACTGGCACGACGGCGGCAGCGTCATCCTGCACGAGCGCAGCCCCATCAATCCCAAGAGCATCTACGCCACCAGCAAGCTGGCCGCCGACTTCCTGACCATGAACTACTTTGACGCCTACGGCCTGCCCGGCGTCACCACGCGCATGTTCAACAACTACGGACCGCGCCAGAACCCGCGGTACGTGACCGGCACCATCATCACCCAGGCCCTGTGCCGCGAGGTGGTGGAGCTGGGCTACACCAAGGCCAAGCGCGACTTCTGCTTTGTCGAGGACGGCGTGATGGGCCACATCCACGTGGCGCTCTACGGCACCCCCGGCCAGGTCTACGTCTACGGTCAGGGCCAGAACATCACCATCATGGAGTGGATGGAGCTGATCCTGGAGGTGGGCCGCAAGAACGGGCGCTGGGGCAAGCGGGAGCTGAAGATCAACGAGCGTCGCTTCCGCCCGGGCTCCTCCGACGTGGAAGAGCTGCTGGTGGGCTACGAGAAGCTGGGCGCGCTGACCGGCTGGAAGCCCGCGCACACCTGGGAGCAGGGCATCCTCAAGACCATTGACTGGTACGCCGCCAACAAGGACGCGTGGCTGGGACGGGTGGACTGGTGAGCGAGCTCAAGAACGCGCTGCAAGGCGCCCGCGTCCTGGTCACCGGCGGCAACGGCTTTCTGGGCTCCTTTGTCATGGAGGAGCTCAAGAAGTACCCGGTGCGGGAGGTCCACGCTCCGCGCAGCCGGGAGTTCGACCTGCGCAAGCCCGACCAGATCAAGGCCCTCTACGAGAAGACCCGCCCCGACGTGGTGATCCACATGGCCGCGGTGGTGGGCGGCATTGGCGCCAACCGCGCCAACCCGGGCCGGTTCTTCTACGAGAACATGATCATGGGCATCGAGCTGATGGAGCAGGCCCGTCACCACGACGTCAAGAAGTTCGTGGCGCTGGGCTCCATCTGCGCGTACCCCAAGTTCACGCCGGTGCCGTTCAAGGAGGAGGACCTGTGGAACGGCTACCCCGAGGAAACCAACGCGCCCTACGGCCTGGCCAAGAAGATGCTGCTGGTGCAGGCGCAGGGCTACCGCGCGCAGTACGGGCTCAACGCCATCTTCCTGCTGCCGGTGAACCTCTACGGCCCGCGTGACAACTTTGACCTGGAGACCAGCCACGTCATCCCCGCCATGATCCGCAAGATCCACGACGCGCAGCGCGCCGGCGCCTCCGAGGTGGTCTTCTGGGGCGACGGGAGCCCCACCCGGGAGTTCCTGCACGCCCGCGACGCGGCCCGCGGCATCCTCCTGGCCACCGCGCGCTACGACGGCGCCGACCCGGTGAACCTGGGCAGCGGACAGGAAATCCGCATCAAGGACCTGGCGGAGAAGATCTCGCGGGAGATGGAGTACCGCGGGCGCGTGGTCTGGGATGAGAGCAAGCCCAATGGTCAGCCGCGGCGCGCGCTGGACGTGAGCCGGGCCCGGGAGCGCTTTGGCTTCACGGCGGAAATCAGCTTTGACGAGGGCCTGCGTGAGACGGTGAGCTGGTACCGCCAGCACGCGCGCTGAAGGCCCGGGCAGAGGCTGCGCGTTACAACAGACCATGCGCATTGCCGCCATCAACCAGTTCTACTGGCCGGACCTGGCCGCCACGAGCCAGCTGCTCACCGACCTGTGCGAGCACCTGGCCGCCGTCGGTCACGACGTGCATGTTGTGTGCGGACGGGGCCACTACGCCGGCGGACACGCCGCCCTGCCGCACAAGGAGCTGCACGCGGGCGTGCACATCCACCGCGCCTGGACGGCCAACCTGGGCAAGGCCTCCCTGCTGCACCGCGGCGCCGACTACGCCTCCTTCCACGCCACCGCCACCGCGCAGCTCATGGCGCTCCCGCATCCCGACGTGGTGCTGTGCCTGTCCACGCCGCCGCTGGTCGCCTCGCTGGGCATGATGGCCAAGGCGGTGCGCGGCAGCCGCTTCATCTACTGGGTGCAGGACCTCTACCCCGACGTGGCGGTGGAGCTGGGCGCGCTGCGCCGGGACAGCAACATGGCGCGCAGCACCGCGGCCTTCTCCCGCCAGATCCTCACGCGCGCCGACGCGGTGGTGGCCCTGGGAGACGCCATGCGCGCGCAGCTCACCGCCCACGGCGCACCCGTCGAGAAGGTGCACGTGGTGCACAACTGGGCCGACGGACACCGCATCCTGCCGACGCCGGTGCAGGACAACAAGCTGAGGGAGGGCTGGGCGGAGCGCGACCGGTTCTGCGTGATGTACTCCGGCAACTTCGGCCTGGCGCATGACTTTGACACGCTGGAGCATGCCTTCACGCAGCTCGGTCGCCGGGATGACATCCTGTTTGCGCTGGTGGGCGACGGCGTACGGAAGGCGCCGCTGGAGCAGGGCATGCGCGCACGCGGCGCGGTGAACCTGCGCTTCTGGCCGCTCTTCCCGCGGGAGCAGCTCAGCCACTCGCTCGGCGCCGCCGACGTGCATCTCATCAGCCTGCACCCGCGCCTCAGCGGCATGGTGGTGCCCTCCAAGGTCTACGGCGTCATGGCCGCGGGTCGTCCCAGTGTCTTCGTGGGGCCGCCGGAGTCCGACGTGTGGCGCCTCCTGGAGGAGTCCGGCGCGGGCCTGTGCGTGCGCAATGGCGACGGGCCCGGCCTGGTGGACGCACTGATGCGCCTCAAGGACGACGTGGCGCTGCGCGAGCGGATGGGCCTGAAAGCGCGCGAGACGTTCATGGCGCGCTACGACCAGCCCCACGCGCTCCGGGCCTTTGAACGCATCATCACCGGCGCCCCGGTGGTGCAGCATCCCGCCACGCGCGCGCCCCAGGGCGCCAAGGCGGTTTCCGTGGCCTCCGGCTCCGACGGGTAGACGCAACCGCGTTGCGGCGCCGCGGCAAGGCTTGCGCGCCCCGGCACGCGGCTTCCCACCCTTCCCCACGACGTCACCTGGCGCACCGGATGCAACGTCACGGAGCGGAGGGGAAGGAGGTTCCCATGGACCCGCTGATGCTGGGTGCGCTCACGCTGCTGTCCACCGCCGGTGCGCTGTTGGTGAGCGCGCTGGTCTATTACGCGCGGCACTTCCGGGCACCGCCGCATCATTCGTAGGGCGGTTCCCATCCAGGTTGACCGGCGAAGTGATGGCCCTTCAACGCGGAATCGCAGACAAGAATGGGACAAGAATGGCTGCGCCACGGGGAATCGTCCGCGCGCTCAGCCTGCCGTGGCGCTTCCGCCGCGGGTGGCCTCGAGACCGTGCCGCGACCGGTCCTGGTGCGCTGCGCCCATGCCCGCGCCGTCGGTGCCCTGGCTTGTGACGTCGTGGGGGCCAGGCAGGCGCGCTCCCCCATCCCCGTGAAGCGGCCGGATGGGCACGGTATCTCCTCGTGGATGGGCTCCCTGCGCAGGTTCCCGGGGGACCCGCATCCCGTGAGGAGGGCGGCCCATGACCCGCATGGCCCCCGTGTTGCGACAACCCGCGTTCTGGACGCTGGTGGCCGTGCTCTTCCTGGGCATCTTCACCTGGCCCTTCCTCCAGCCCGCCACCGGACACACCGCCCGCGGCGCCTACGTCCACCTGCTCGTGGCGTGGGCCATCCTGGTGGCGCTCCAGTTCCTCATGGCGCGCAGCCTGGCGCGGGAGGGCAAGGACCGTGCTTGAGCCCGGCCTCGTGGTGGCAACGGTCCTCGGCTACCTGGCGCTGCTGTTCGCGGTGGCGCTGTACGTCGAGCGACGCGCCGCCGCCGGCAAGGAGCTGGCCAACCGCGCCGTCGTCTACGGGCTCTCGCTGGCGGTGTACTGCACGGCGTGGACGTACTTCGGAAGCGTTGGCTACACCACGCACACCGGCCTGCTGGGCCTTGCCATCTACCTGGGCCCCAGCCTGTGCGCGGTGTTCTGGTGGTCGGTGCTGCGCAAGCTGGTCCGCATCAAGTCCACCCAGCGCGTCACCAGCATCGCCGACCTCATCTCCGCGCGCTACGGCAACTCGCAGGTGCTGGCCGCGCTGGTGAGTGCGTTCTCCGTGGTGGCCATTGTCCCCTACGTGGCCCTGCAGCTCAAAGCGGTGCTGGCCACCATGAATCTCATCATGGGGCGCCCGGCCACGGCGCAGGGCGGTGGGATCGCGTTCATCATCGTGGTCACCATGGCGCTGTTCACCATCCTGTTCGGCATCCGCAAGCTCACGCCCACCGAGCGACATCCCGGCATGGTCATGGCGCTGGCGGTGGAGAGCGTGGTGAAGCTGGTGGCCTCCCTCGCCGTGGGCGTGTTCGTTCTCTACTTCCTGGGCTTCCAGGGCCCGCGTGACCTCTTCGAGCAATTCGAGGCCAGCCAATGGGCGTCGCTGACGTTGGGCGCGGACTCCGAGGTGCGCGGCCCGGTGGCCTGGCTGACCCACCTGCTGCTCGCCGCCTCCGCCATCCTGATGCTGCCGCGTCAGTTCCACGTGGCCGTGGTGGAGAACCACCGCGAGGAGCACATCCGCACCGCCATGTGGCTGCTGCCGCTGTACCTGCTCCTCATCAACCTCTTCGTCTTCCCGTTGGCCGCGGCGGGACTGCTGCTGGGGCTCTCGCCCGCCGACGCCGACCTCTTCGTGCTGCTCCTGCCGCTCAACGCCGGTGCGCACGCCCTGGCGCTGTTCGTCTTCCTGGGCGGCTTCTCCGCCGCCACCGGCATGATCGTGGTGGAGAGCATGACCGCCGCCACCATGATCTCCAATCACCTCGTGCTGCCGCTGGCCGGCGCGCTGCGCTCGCTGGGCTTTCTGCGACGTCGCCTGCTGCAGGTGCGTTGGGCAGCCGCGGTGCTGCTCATCCTGGCCGGCTACGGCTACACGCGCGTGGCGGTGGCGGGCATGGACCTGGTGAGCATTGGGCTCATCTCCTTTGCCGCGTTCCTGCAGCTGTTGCCGCTCACGCTGGGTGGCCTGTACTGGCGACAGGGAAACCGCGCGGGCGCCCTGGCCGGCCTCACCCTGGGCATGACGTTGTGGGCCTACTGCCTGGTGCTGCCCATCTTCGCGCGCGGCGGGTGGGTGTCCCCGTCCCTGCTCAGCGACGGACCCTTTGGAATGCGCGCGTTGCGACCGGAGGCGCTGTTGGGCGTGGAGCGCCTGGATCCGCTGAGCCACGCCGTGATGTGGAGCCTCACGTTCAACGTCGTGGGTTACCTGGTGGGCTCGTTGTGGGTGCGCGTGAGCCAGACGGAGGCGCTGCAGGTGGAGCGTTTCGTGGGGATCCTCGAGGTTCCCGCGCCGCTGCTCAGCCGTCGCCTGCCTGCGCTGATTGACTGCGAGGCCAAGCGGGTGGAGGTGAAGGAGCTGTTCGCACGCTACTACGACCAGGAGCAGGCGGAGGCGCTGGCCACGCGCTGCCTGACCGCCGCGGGCATTGACTGCACGGCGCGACTGTCCGTGGTGGACCTGGCCGAGCTGCAGAACGAAGTGGAGCACACGCTGGCCGGAGCCATTGGCGCCGCCGCCGCGCACGCCGCGGTGCGACAGTCCAACCTGATGAGCGTCAAGGAGACCGAGGAGCTGGCACGCGTCTACGCGGACATGCTGGCAGAGCTGCGCCTTCCTCCCGCCGACCTCTACCGTCGCATCGAGTTCCACCGCGAACGGGAGCGCCTGCTGACCGCGCAGGCGGAGCAGCTCTCCGGCAAGGTCCGGGAGCGCGACCGCGCGCTGGCCATCCGCGACGAGTTCATTGCCATTGCCGCGCATGAGCTGCGCACCCCCATCACGCCGTTGAAGCTGCGCCTGCAGGCGTTGATGCTCCTGTTGCGTCGTCATGAGCGGGAAGCGCCGTGGGCGGAACAGGCGCAGCAGGGCCTGGCCGCGTGTGAGCGCCAGCTCTCCCGGCTCACGCGCCTGGTGGACAATCTCCTGGACGCGTCCCAACGGGAGAGCACCCAGCTGAAGTTGTCCCTGGAGGAGCTGGACCTGGCGGAGCTGGTGACGGAAGTGGCGGAGGCCTTTCCCGAATGCCAACTGGCGCTCGACCTGGAGCGGCCCCTGCCCGGTCGCTGGGACCGGCTGCACCTGGAGCGCCTGCTGAGCAACCTCATCGCCAACGCGGCCAAGTTCGGGCGGGGAATGCCCATCGACATCCGCCTCCGCCGCGTCGACACGATGGCCCGCCTGGCCGTGCGCGACCGCGGCATTGGCATCCCCCCCGAGGACCAGGCGCGCATCTTCGACCGGTTCGAGCAGGCCGTCTCCTCGTTCCAGTACGGCGGGCTGGGCCTGGGGCTCTACATTGCGCGCCAGGTGGCGGAGGCGCACGGCGGCACCATCCGCGTCCGCAGCGTGCGGGGTGAGGGCTCCACGTTCATCGTCGAGCTTCCCGGTGCCATCCCGCGGGAGCGTGGCCGGGCGACAGAGGTTCATCCCGGCGGGCCGTGACGACGTGGGTTCAGCCGCGATTCGCCCAGAAACCGGGTGGATGGGAACGGGAGGATGGACGCCGGCCTCGTCCACGCTCGTCGCCGCTCTCACGTCCCTGCCCGTCGTTACATCAGATGCACATCTTCACGCCGCGTTGGAGTTGTCATGCGTGCCGCCTCAGCCTTCACCCAGACCGCCGACCCCTACCGGGCCGGCCTGTCCTTGGGCGAGGAGCTGGCGCCGCTGGAGCCGGAGGTGGTGTTCCTCTACGCGTCCATCCACCTTGGGCGCTCACCCGAGCTGCTCAGCGGCCTCCACGACGGACTGAACCGGGAGCACGTTGCCGTCGTGGGCAGCACGGGAGACGGGTTCTACGCCAACCGCGGTCCGTCGGAGTTCGGGGCCACCGCGCTGGCGCTCAACAGCGGGGACCAGGTGCGCTGGCACGTGGTGTCCGCCCGCGGCGTGCAGGCAGATCCCGCTGGCGCCACCCGTGCGGCCCTGGCCGCGGCCCAGCAGCGCCTGGGTGGGCGGCGCGCTGCGCTGATGGTGTTGCTGAGCGACTTCAACACCGACGCCAGCGAGATCGAGAAGGTGATCAGCACGGAGACCACGGTTCCCATCGTCGGAGGACTGGCCGCCGACGACAACCAGATGAAGCGCTGCGCCGTGTTCGCCAACCGCGAGCTGTTGCGGGATGCCATGGTGATTCTCGCCGCCGAGGGGGAGGTGCACTTCAGCATCCACATCGGCAACTCATTGGCACCGGTGGGAAAGCCGGGGACGGTGGAGGCCGCAGAAGGAAAAACCCTGCTGCGCATCGACGGGATGGACGCGGAGAGCTTCGTGAGCAACGCCACTGGCAAACCCGTGCTGCAAAGCGACCGCGGCATCACGTCCCTCACCATCATCGACGCCCGTGAGCCGCACATCCGCCGGTTGCGGTCCATTGTCCCGGACTTCACCCAGCAGCAGGGCGGGCTGGGGCTGTATGGCGGCATCGAAGTCGGCAAGCACGTGCAGGTATGCCTGGCGCGCCCGGAGGACCTCATCCGTGAAGTGCACCAGATCGCGGGCCGGGCGCACGCGGAGTTTCCGCCCGTGGCGGCGTTGATCACCAGCTGCGTGGGACGGAGGTGGCTCCTGGGTGATGAGATCCATCACGAGGTGGACGCACTGGCGCAGGAGTTCGGCACCACGCTGCCGGTGGCGGGCTTTCCCTCCTTTGGCGAGATTGGACCACTGCGCACCCCCAGTGGCGGTTTCACCCGCAACCTGTTTCACAACATGACCTACGTCCTGTTGCTCATCGGGCCATGAATGTCCGGTTCTTCTCCACGGTCCAGCCGGTGCCGCCTGGTTTCCAACCGTGGCAGCCGACGCGGCGAGATCTCCTGCGTGGCCCCGTGGCGGTGCTCCTGCGGGATGAGGCTGAGGTGGCCGCCCTGGTTGAGCCCCTGCGCGAGCGGATTGTGGGCCTGGTGCTTACGCGCGGCCCGGAGTGTGCCTCTTACGCGGTGACGCCGCGGCTCTGGCGCATCCAGGTGTGTCCCGCGCATGCAACGGAGTTGACCGTCCTGCTCCAACCCGCGCTGGGCGCGTTGGCCCAGGCGCTGCGCCTGAGCGACCAGTGCGAGCAGTTCGCACAGATGGAAGCGCGCTTCCACCGCGACTACGACACGACGCAGCGGGATTACCAGCGGGTCACGTCGACGCTGGAATCCCAGATTGAGCAGCTCAAGCGGGTCCACGCGGAGATGCTCGAGTTTGATCACCTGAAGGACCAGTTCATTGAGGTGGCGGCGCACGAGCTGAAGACGCCGGTTGCCATCATGAAAGGCCACGCCCAGGCCCTGCTGCGGGGCATCCCGGCCCGGCCCCAGTTCCTGCAAGCCATCAGCCGGGGCGCGGACCGCATTGAACGCATCGTCAATGACCTGCTGCTGCTGTCCGCCCTGGGACTGCACAAGCTCGAGCTGCGCACGGAGCCGGTGGACCTGGGCGCGCTGGTGCAGGCCTCCGTGTTGCGCGCGGCCGAAGGGGCGGGCCAGCGCGTCCGGCTGGGGCACGCGGACCGCGCGCTGACCCGCGGCGACCCCAAGCGCCTGACCCAGGTGGTGGACCAGGTGCTGGACAACGCGGTGAAGTATTCGCCGGGCGGTGGCGACGTCGAAGCCTCCGTGGACGTCCAGGATCACCAGGCCGTCATCTCCGTGCGCGACCACGGCGTGGGCATCCCCTCCTCCAAGCAGGCGCGGATCTTCGAGCGCTTCTACCGGGCGCACAGCGGCACGCCGTACGACTCTGCGGGCATGGGCGTGGGCTTGTATCTGGCGCGAGAAATCGTGGCGCTGCACGGAGGACGCATCTGGTTCGAGAGTGAGGAGATGCGCGGCAGCACCTTCCACATTGCACTGCCGCTGCTGGCCGACGGAACACCGCCTGCGTGAGCTGATTCCCCGCTCACACCGGGGGCGCGGCGTGGCGCGCTCCCGACGCGCCGGCGCCCGCGTGGGTCTCCACGGTCCGGATGAACGTCTCCACGTCAAACGGCTTTTCCAGCACGTCCTCGGCGGCAATCTCCGCGGCGCGCTTGCGGGCGTCCTGCGCGGCGGTGACCACCACAATGGGCGCGTGGTGATTGTGTCGGGCGCGGAACTCACGGGCAAAAGCCCAGCCGTCCATGCCCGGCATCTTCATGTCCAGCATGATCACCGCCGGCATCTCCTGCGCCACACGCTGCAGCGCTTCAGCCCCCTCCCGCGCCGTGGCCACGCGGTAACCGGCCATGGCAATCAGCTGGGCTTCCAGCCCGCGCAGGTCGTCGTCGTCTTCAACCAGGAGGACCAGTGCGGTCTTGGTCATGCCGGCCGCCCCCCGGTGGGCAAGTTGGCAACCCGGATGCCAAAAGGTCCGACGCCGCGAAGCAGGCACACGTCGCCATGACCCAGCCAACCCTGGCGGTTGGGGGGTGTGCCGCCGTCCGGGCAGAAACACCGCTTGCGCACAAAGGGCCCTAACGTTGACAGCGCCGTGTTTCAGGCCCGGACGTCATCACCAGCGATGGGGCGACCTTTGCCGCGCGACTTGAGCTTGCGTCCGCCGACAATTCCGACGTGAACACAGGAACCCCAAAGGAGTCGCGCCGCCCGTTCCCAACCCTCCCATCTCCTTTCGAATACGCGACCGGCCCGCTCGACGAGTCGCCTTCTCCCAAGAGGTCCCTTGCCGCACCGACATGAAACGCAAGTGGCGAGGGATCCACGGCGTCTCACGACGCGCTACCGCTTCCCATCACCGCGTCCGCAATGTCCTCCACGCGGGTGAAGAGCGCGTGCGGGTCCCAGGCGCGCAGCGCGTCGACGTGGTTGTAGCCCCAGGACACCGCGCCGAACGCCACCCCCGCCTGGCGTGCGGCCTCCGCGTCGCGGACCTCGTCGCCAATGAGGATGGTCTCCGAGGGAGACACGCCGCTGGCCCGCATCACGCGTCGCACGCGCGCGGATTTTCCGAAGACGGACACGCTGCACTCACGGTGGCGGATGAGCGTGGTGGTCTCCGGTCCCAGCACCCGCTGCACGTTCTCCAGGGAGTTGGAGGTCACCAGCGCCAACGTCACGCCCTGCCGCGCCAGCTCCGCGAGCACCTGGGGCACGCCGGGAAAAGGCGCCACCGCGTGGAACTGCTGGCCCATCAGGATGCGCATACGGCGCGCGATGAACACCGTCTTCCACAGCGGAATCCTGCACTGCTCCAGGATCTCCCGCGCGCCCAGCTTCCGCACCGCGTCAACCTGCTCGGCTGCGATGCGACGGAAGCCGTACTCATCCGCCACGCTGTTGATGATCGACAGGAACCACGGGAACGAATCCGCCAGGGTGCCGTCGAAGTCGAAGATGGCGAGTCGGAAGCGCATGGGCTGGTGGACATCATCCCGTTGCCGCGCCCCGTGCCGCAACGGAGCCGCCTGCCCGTCCTGCCGAGGAGCGTCCGGACGGTGTGTGGTGGTGCGTCATCCCGCGCCGGTGGTCCCGGGTGACTCGTCGGCCTGAGGTGTACACGACGTCGGGGGTGCCTATGCTTGCGGCCAATGAGCCCATTGCGCAGCCCATCCCGGATGCTCGCTGTGATGGCTCTGGCCATCGGCTGCGAACGGTCCCTCGTCATCCGGGAGATGGATCCGGAGCCGGAGCTGCGCTGTGAGACGCCGCGCCTGACGGTCACCCCGCTGGAGATGTCCTGCGTGGGCGCGTTTCCGCTGGAGATGGCGGTTTCGGAGGATGGACGGTTCGCGGTCAACTTCGCGACGTATGAGCGCTGGACCGGTTTGTTTCCCGACGATCTCGGTGCGAGGACGGCGCTCTTCAACGCGCGCGGTGAGCTCCTGTGGACCCACGACGGAACCAGTACGCTCCCCCACGAGGTCGTGTTTGCGCCTGCTTTTGCTCCGGATGGCTCGTTGTGGACCAGCGGAAGGTTCAGTGGCGACCTGGCGTTCGGCAACGCGTCAGTCACCGCGGTCGGTGGCGTGGATATCTATGTTGCGCGCTACGCAGCAGACGGGGAAGCGTCTCTCATGCGCGTGGGGGGCGACAACACCGACATCGAGGGCGGCCTCGCGAGTGCAGGCGACCTGATGATCCTCGGCGCGCACCTGGGGGAAGAGCGGGCGGCCGAAGTGATCCTGCAACCCACGTTCATGGGGCTTTCTCGGACAGGTGCGGTTCTCTGGTCGGAGCGGCTGGTCTCCAACCATCCGCCTTGGCTGTACCCGCTGACGCGGAGTGGTGATGGAAAGGTCTGGGCCTACCTGGGTGGCGTACGGGACATGAAGGTTGCGGACCTTGACCTCTCGTTCCCGGAGCACCACGACACGCTCCTGGAACTGGACGTGGACCAGCGCGGAATCCGGCGCGCGCGCCTTGCGGCAACCCTGGCCATGCACAGCACGCGCGTGGCGTACTTGCCGCACCCAAGTGGAAGAATCTCCGTTGCCGGCGGAAGCAACGCCCGGGAAGGCACGCTTGGGGGCGTCTCCCTGCCCACCGAGGGACGCTGGCTGCTCCTGGGCGCCATGCGCAACGAGCGCGAGCTGGCCTGGCTCAAGACCCTGGGGTCGGGCGCGGACAAGGTGCACGCCGCTGCAGCGCAGGGTGAGCAGGTGGTGGTGCACATGGAGCTTGGGGATTCCGCCGTCATGGGTGACCTCGACCTTGGGCCCGGCACCTACGTGATCGCATTCGACAGCACCGGAGCGGTGGCGTGGCACCAGCCGGTGCCGGCGCTGACGACGGTATCCCTGGACACCCGCGGTGACGACGAGGTGTTCCTGGTGGGTTGCCTGGTGCAGGGCCAGGACGCTGGCGCAGGACTCTCGCTGACCTTGATTCACGTCGAAACGCATTGTCATCCGGGGAGAGGGCGATGAGCGGACTCGCGCCATTCGGCTGCAGCTCGTGGCTGGGGAAGACGCGCTGCCGTGTCCGCGCCGTGGCGAGCCGACGCGGGTGGTGACGCTGGTCAACGAGGGAGCAAGGCTCGCCGCAACGCCACCCCGAGGGGCTGCACTCCGCCAGCGTTCCGCGCGGGCAGAGCACCGCGACATGCCGCTGGACATGGTCGCTTCGTCGGCGGACGGCGGTACCCTGTCGTTCAGGGCAGTCGTTGTGTCTCGAAGAAGGCCCACACCTGGTTCGGGGCGCTTAGTGGGTAGTTCGCCCCGTTCGGGTACTGATGCGGAAGATCCTCAAGGACCACCGCCTCGAATGTGTTGCCGGCGCCGACCAGGCTCGTTGAGAAGAGGAACCGCGCCGCCTGCTTGCCACCGCCGATGGTGATGAGCTCGTAGCTGTAGGCTTCGCTGAGCTGGAGCGCGGCCAGGTACGCACCGACGATCCCCCGGAAGACAGGCAGCGCGTTGAGCTCGGCCTCCGTCAGCGGGAGCTCCTCCACCCCCGCCAGCGTCGTGAAGCGGTCGTCCAGCGCCCCCACGGAGAAGATCATCGAGAGGGGGCGGCTCGCAACGCCATCCACCGAGAGGGTACCGCCGGAGGCGTGGCCAGCGGCGACCCTATCCGAGCGCTCGACCGCCAGGCGCGAGCTCATCTGCGCGCCGTTCGAGAAGCCCGTCACGTGGATCGCCCTGTCGTCGACGACATAGCTCCCGGCGAGCAACCCCAGCATGGCGTCGAAGAAGGCCATGTCGTCGGCCAGCGGATGGTCGGCGAGAGCCTGCTGGCCAGCCGACAGCGCGGCAACCTCATCGGCGGTGCACAGCGGCATGCCGTCGGGCTCACCGAGCTTGCCGGCGGCCCACTTGGTCAGCACCTTGCGCTCGCCAGGGTCGGTGAAGTCGCCGTCGTCGTTCTCGTCCTCGTGGTAGCAGTGCGTGAGCGCGCTCGGGAACAGCACGATCATCCCTTCGGTGTCGGCTTTCTCCTTCCAGCCCGAGATGTCGTAGAACAACTGGCCGGTCCCGGACGTGCCATGGAACATGAATACGGCGGGAGCCCGGGTCTCCTCCGCGAGGGCCGGCACGTACACAATCACTTCGCGTGTCAGCGCCCCCACCGTGAGGCTGTGGGAGTGCGTGCCCGGCGGGTTGAGCCGAGGCCCGGCGTCCGGGCTGCCATTGCCTTCCGGACCCTGGTCGTCGCCGTCAGCCGAGCCGCTCCTCGCGCCGCCGCACGCCCCGGCGATCGCTGCACAAAGAAGCCCCATCAACAGATGTCTGGTCATGGTTTCACCTTTCCGGGGTCAGGCCCCGGTCGAGTGTTGGATGCATGTCGCCCCGGCCCTCGAGGGGACGGAGTGCTGTCTTCACTGCGTCGCCATTACTGCCGCGTGCGGTGCAGACCTCACACCGACGACGATCGGGATCGGGGCCGGCTCGTTGCCGCCGCCTCCGATCATCACGAACAGGAGTGTTCTCCTATTCATCCCTCAGCCCCCTGACGACGTTGTTCACCAGGTCGATCATCCGCTCGGTCGTTGCTTGCCGGCCGAGGCCGAGGTCCCGGCGAAAGAGCTTCCACAGGTAGAAGTCGGTTGCCGCGAAGAGCAGGAGAATCACGCGGTCACGCTCAGCCTTGGGCTGCGCGGGAAGCAGATGCGCGAACGACTGCTCGACCCATTCGCGGTGCGCGGCGCGCGCCTTGTCCATCTGCTGCTTCAGCCACGGAAACTGCCCTTCCTCGCAGAGACCGCGCCAGCCGACATCCCCCATGGTTTCGTAGCTCGCGACGAGAGTCTCGACGGCGACCCGAACATCCGATGTTGCCGGCCGGCGCGACGTCATCACCGTCCGCAGCATCTCCTGGCCCACCGCCTCGAAGAGGCCTTCCTTCGATCCGAACTTGCGCAGCACCGTCTGCAACGACACGCCGGCGCGGTCCGTGATGGCCTGGACCGTGACCTCGGAGAACGGCCGGTCCCGGAACAGCTCGAGCGCTGCCGAGAAGATCTTCTCCGTCGTTCGCTCCGCGGCTTCCGCGCGCGCCACCATCCGGTACGGTCTTTTCCGTGTCGTACTCATTTGATGTCACCAATACTAACACCAAATAGCGGGGTGTCAAGCGCGTCGAGATCGAGCCCGTTCCGTGATCATCACGGCCATGAAGGTTCCGCATGGGGTGTGCATTCCGTCGCCCAGGACACCGAATTCCATGGGCGAGTGGAAAGGGCGTGGACTGGCGGACTTCATCCCGTTGCCGCGGCCGTGTCGCAACGAGCCCCTCCGCATCGTCCGTGCTAAGGTGACGCTATCTTGGCCATGCATGCCTACAGCATCGTGATGGACACCCGCTCCCACGACGAGGTGGGCCGCGCCTGCTGGTTCATCATGCTGGTGCCCGGCCTGTTCGGCAGCGCGGTGCAGAAGTGTGACGTCTTCCTGGGGCGCCGGAACGCCTTCGTGGCGGTCACCGTCAAGGGGGACGCGGACCTGACCGAGCCGCAGTGTCGCGCACGCCTGTCCTTCTGGGCGGACCGCGCGGGTGGTTGGCCCGCGGACCTGCAGACGTTGAGTCCTTCCGAGCGCATGGCCCTGGCCAACAAGCTCAAGGAGGTGGACTGGCGGGCCATGGAGGTGCCGCTCAAGGAGCTCGCCTCCGTCGTGGAGAAGCTGGGACGCCTGGCCGCGCTCCCCGACGCCGCCCGCGCCGACATCCTGCGTGGCCCGCGCATCAGCCTCGGCCTCAAGCGCGCACCGGGCGTCCTCACCGTCAGCAACCTCCGCCCGGAAGGCCTGTTCGTCGAGAGCGCCGTGGCTCCGCCGGTCAGCGACACCTTCAACGTGCTGCTGCCGCTGGGAAACACGTTCCACGACGTGGCGGTGAGGGTCGTCAACGTGCGCAGGCAGGCCAACGCGTCGGAGGGCAAGCCCGCGGGCTTTGGCTGCGTGTTCGCCTCTCCCACGCCACAACTGCTGGAGGCCCTGGCGTGTCACGGCGCCACCGAGCCGGAGCACGTCGCTGGTCGCCAACACCCGCGCTACGCCGTCACCGCACGCATCCGCTACTCCGACGAGGAGACCTACTCCTCCGACTACGTCTCCAACCTCTCCTTCGGCGGCGCGTTCGTGCAGTCGCGGCATCCCGCGGCGGTGGACGAGCAGATTCCGCTGGAGATCGAGCTGCCCAGCGGCGCGCTGGTGAAGACGGTGGCCACCGTGGTGTTCAGCAACGGCCAGGGCATGGGCGTGCAGCTCCGACGCGACCCGGAGACGGAGCGGTTGCTGGCCGCGGAGCTGACGCGCATCCAGTGTCGTCCCCGCCGGGTGCTGGTGGTGGATGACAGCGCGGACTGGCGACGCATCCTGCAACTGCAGTTCAAGAAGGACGGCGTGGAGACCGTCACCGCCGACGACGGACAGGCCGCGCTGGACCTCCTCACCGAAGAGCTGCTGGGCCTGGACATGGTGGTGCTGGACCTGGACATGCCGGTGATGAACGGGCTGGAGCTGTTGCGCCGGGTCCGGCGCGCGGGTGGGGAGACGGAGCTGCCCATCGTCATCGTCACCGCCAACGAGGACCCGGTGGTGCCCACGCTGCTGGTGCAGAACGGGGCGGATGGCGTCATCCTCAAGACCACGCCACTGCCCCTCATCACGCGCAGCGCCATCGACCTCGCCACGCGCAAGCGCCAGCAGGTCAGTGTGGACCGCGTGGCCCAGGCTCCGGCAAGCTGGGGGTGATGCCACGTCGCCCAGCGCTGCCCACCCTCCCGCTCGTCCTCGTCATCGCGGCCTGCCCGCCGCCCGCCACCACGCCACCCGCGACCCCACCCGCGCGGGAATGTCGCGCCACCGACGTTCCCGACGGGCTGCAGCGCGTGGATACGCCGGTGGTGCACCTGGATGCGCCGTCGTCACCGCACGTGGACATCCTGCGCGCGGACCTGCAGGGCTACCTCCGCACCCTCTGGTCCATGCCCACCCTGGAGGTCCGCACCGGCGCGCCCGAAGCCTCCGCTCCGACGGCGCTGTGGCTCGGCACCACGACGGAAACGCGGGATGCCGCGGGCCGGGACGTGCAGGGCGGCTACGTGTTGCGGCGCACGGATGACGGCGGGGTCACGCGCCTGGTGGCCTACGCGCCCGACGAGAAGAACCTGGCCTTTGCCACCTACGCGCTGCTGGAGCGCCTGGGTGCGCGCTTCTTCCATCCCATGCAGGAGCTCATCCCCGCGCGCGACGGCGCGTACCTCCCCACCACGCTCGACGTCACCATGACGCCAGCCATGGCGGTGCGCGGCATCCACCTGCACCTGCTGCATCCCACCGAGTACTTCAAGCCGTTCAACGAGGCGGGTGAGAAGAACCTGGCCGACGCCAAGCGCTTCGTCGACTGGCTGGTGAAGACGGGGCAGAACCACCTGCAGTGGTGGATCCTCGTGAGCATGGACCTGCCCACGTGGTTGCCGCACGCCGCGCAGATCCTGGACTACGCGCACCTGCGCGGGCTCACCGTGGGCTCGTGCGCCACGTTGTGGGCGGGCTCCTCGCTGCAGAACGCGTATGACCTCGTGACCGACGACAACCTGTGGCAGGAGCAGATGAGCGAGCGCCTGGCGTGGCTCTTCCAGCTGCCCTGGGACCAGGTGGAGCTGGGCCTGGGCGAGTTCCTGGGTTTCCAGCCGGAGGAGCTGCTGACGTGGCTGGACTTTGCCGTGGCGCACGTGGCGCAGCTGCGTCCCGGTGCGCAGGTCTCCGTGGTCAACCACGTGGGCAACTACGAGAACCTGTACATGGATTTCCGAGGACAACGCACCTTCTTCTACCACCTGCCCGGCTACGCCGACCCGCGCCTCATCAACAGCGTGCACACGGTGTTCTGGTTCGACCTCTACCGTGAATGGGCCATGTACGAGCACGAGAACTTCCACCTGCAGCGTGACTTCATCCTGGCCGAGCTGCCGGAGCGCAAGGTGCGCTACTTCCCGGAGAGCGCATACTGGGTCACCGCCGACGTCGACGTGCCCGCGTTCCTCCCCGAGTTCATCCACGCGCGCTGGCTGGACATCCACAACCTGGACGCGGACATCCGGGAGCGCGGCCTCCCGCCGCTCGACGGACACGTCATGTTCTCCTCGGGACACGAGTGGGGCTACTGGATGGCGGACTACCTCTCCGCGCGCGCCCTGTGGGAACCGTCCCGGCCGCTGGAGGACCTGCTCGGCCACTACGCGTCCGCCTACGGCTCCTGCGCCTCCGACGTGGCAAGCACCCTGCGCGCGTTCATGACGTTGCAGGAGCAGTACCTGTTTGACCGCCGCCTCATCCCGTACATCAGCGGCGAGGACGCGCACGACGACTTTGGCGCGCTCTCCGGCATCCTCACCCATCCACGTCGTGTCCAGTTCCACGAGCTGCTGGCGCGGGATGACGCGGGGCGCGCGCAGTTCGAGGACGACGTGGTGAAGCCCGTGCAGGAGCTGGCCGACCGCATTGCCGCGGAGATCCTGCCGCGGATGCGGCCGCTGTGCGCCGGCGCGGATGAGACGCTGCGCCCGTGGTGCGCGGAGCTGCTGGACGGGATGGAGATCGTCGAGCTCAAGCTGAGGCACAGCGTGGCGTTGAACCGCGCGGTCCTGGACGCCGCGGCGCTGGGCGACAGGTGGGAGGCACTGCTGGGCGAAGCGGAAGCGTTCCGTGCGCGGGGTGCGGAGGTCATTGCACGTCGGGAAGCGCACTACCGATTTGACCTGGAGACGCTGGTGGGCGCCTATGACAACCCCACCGTCTACGAGTTCGGCTACCTGCGCCAGGCCCATGTGCAGTGTTTCTGGACACGGCAGGAGCTGCAGGCCCGCATGGCCATTGTCACCGGCGTGGAGCCCGAGGTCACCGACCTGCCCACCTGCCTGCAATAGCGGACTCTCCGACGGGCCGGGCCCGTGACACCGCCGACAAACGTGGCTATCTCTCGCCCGCTCCGCGGAGGGGGGCGGGATGGAAGACCGCGTCATGGCACCGCGCAGAAACCGTCCGCGCATCCTGCTGGTGGATGACAGCGCGTTCATGCGTGCGCTCCTGCGCGAACAGGTGCAGCAGGCCCTGGACGCCGAGGTGCTGACCGCCAGCAGCGGCGAGGAAGCGCTGCCCCACGCGCTGACGGGCGAGCTGGACTGCGTGGTGTGCGACGTCAACATGCCGGGCATGGACGGCGTGGCCTTCGTGAAGGCGGTGCGCGAGCACCTGGGTCGGCTGGAGCTTCCCATCCTGCTGGTCACGGCGGCGGACTCCAAGGAGGACCGCGTGCGGGGACTGCGCGCCGGCGCCTCCGACTTCCTGTCCAAGCCGGTGGAGCCCGAGGAGCTGGCGGCACGCGTGGAGACCAACGTGGAGCTGGCGCGCCTGCACCGCGAGGTGACGCGCATGGCCTACACCGACGCGCTCACCGGCTTGGTCAACCGGCGACGCTTCCTCACCCGCCTGGATGAGCAGAGCGGCAACGCCTACGGCGTCCTCATGCTGGACATCGACCACTTCAAGTCCATCAACGACTCATGTGGTCACGCCGTGGGTGACGCCGTGCTGGCGGGCGTTGCGGGTGTGCTGCAGGACTGCGTGCCGCCGCACCATCTCGTCGGACGGCTGGGCGGTGAGGAGTTTGCGGTGTTGCTCCCGGGCCTGGACCTCCCCGCCGCCTCCGACGTTGCGGAGCGCATGCGCGCCGGCGTTTCCGGCAACGCCTTGGGCGGGATGCCGCGCGGGAAGGTCACCGTCTCCGTGGGCGTGGCGGTGGCGTTGCAGGGAGAAACGCCGGCCCGCGTGCTGCAACGCGCCGACGACCTGCTCTACCGCGCCAAGAGCCTGGGCCGGAACCAGGTGTGCGCGTGACCCGGGAGCGCGGTGTCAGCGGGCCCGTTGTCGACGGCGCAGCACCGCAGCCTGGATGATCATCCACGTGGCCTCGATGAGCAGGCCGCCCATCTCCCGTCCCTCCTCGGTGGCCTGGGTCATGTTGGTCATGTGCCAACCCGCGGTCATCTCGCCCAGGGAGGTCTGCCCCAACACGCCCGGCGCCAGGATCGCGGCCCACACCAGCGCCACCGCCCCGACGAGAGCGGGCACCACCCAGGGCAATCTGCCCAGGAGCGCCACGACGCAACACGTCGCCGCCGCGCCGTAGATGGCCATCCAGCCCAGCGGGTCCGGGTCGTTGTGCTGCACCACCACCGACACCACGAAGAGCGGCAGCATCACCACGTTGAGCACGGTGAACCACATGGGCCCATCCTGGCAGAGCTGCCCGGGGCACACCACCTCCCGCGTGACGACGTGGAACGGGCCGAGGTCGTGACATCACCCGGCGCCACCGTTACGCTCCGGGGAATGATCTGGGACGCCTCCTTCGTGCTCCTGTGGGTGCTCGGCTCGACGCTGGGATGGGTCCCCGGCTTCCTCGTGGGATGGAGCGTGGGCGTGACGCTGGTGGGTCCCATCTGCCGTGACGTCGTGGAAGTGGCCGGCCCGCCCACCACGCGCTGTGTGCCCGCCATCTTCTCCCTCGCCGTGGCCAGCGCCGTGGTGACCGCCGCGGTGGGGCAATGGGTGGCACTGCGCATGAACGGCTCCGCGCTGCCCTTCCGTCACTGGATGCGCGGTCACGCCGCCGGCGCGCTGTCCTTCACCATGCTCGTCCTGACGCTGATCATGTTCGGTCCGCGCGAGTGGAACACGCCACTGATGCTCTCCACCGTGCTGGCGCTGGGCGTGGGGCAGACGCTGGCGGTCAACGCGGTACGCGGCATGCGGCCGCTGGTGCTCGTGCTCTCGTCGACGGGATACGCGTTGGTGATGCCGCTGGGGCTGCTGCGCGTGGAGAACCATTCTCCGCAGTGGATTGCGGGGTGGACCGTGGCGGCGGTGGTGGGCCTCACCGCAATGTCGTGGGCGCCGGTGCGGCTGGCGCGTCTCCCGGGATGAAGCGCATTCCATGGCGACGACGAACATGTTTTGGGATGCCTGAGCCGGAGGGAAATTCCATGACCAACGCGCTAGTCCACGACAGCACCGCACCCTGAGCTCGCGAGATGTGGCGCCTCGGTCGTTACGTGCTGTTCGAGGAGCTGTCCCCGTCGGGGCACGCGCGGTGGTTCCTGGGTTTCGAGGACGTGCGCTCGCGCAGCTTTGCGCCGGTGGACGTCCTGTTGTTCCCCTCGCCGGCCCGGGAGGCGGAGCAGCACCAGGAGCTTCTCGACGGAGAGCTGGGGCTCGCGCTGCGGCTGATGCACCGCCGGATTGGCATGTGGCGTGACGCAGGGCGCGCGGAGGGTTGGCTCTACCTGGTGCGCGACCACCATGCCGGCGTGGCGCTGGCGGAAGTGTTCACGGCCTCCGAGGTCCAGCGTCGTCCGTTGCATCCCGCGGCGGCGCTGCACGTGGTGCGGGACGTCCTGCGCGGCCTGGCCTCCGCGCACCTCATGGCGGGCCCCGACGGAGAGCGTCGCGGCGTGGTGCACGGTGCGCTGGACGCGGAGCAGGTCCGCGTGCGCCTCACCGGCGAATCCGACGTGCTGGGCCACGGGACGCGCGCGCTGCAGCCAACCCGCCCGCCGGACGAGGAGGAGACCTTCCCCACCGCGGAACGGGACCGGGACCTTCCGCCCACCATGGCCAGCGACGTGCACGCGGCGGCACGCCTGGCCTTCGAGGCGCTCGCGGGACGACGCATGGTGCCCAAGGCGCCCTCGTCGTTGGACCTGCTCGCGACGGCGGTGGGCAAGAAGTCCCGGCCCACGCTGGACGAGGTCTGCCCCAACCTGCCGCTGGTGCTGGCCAACGACATCGAGCGCGCGCTCGACGTGGATCCCGCGGTGCGCTTCCCCTCCGCCGTCGAGCTGGAGCGCGCGCTGCATGCGCACCTGCAGCAGACCTGGCCCGGCACCGACGAGAACCTGGTGCGCCGCGAGCTGCAAGAGCTGCTGCCCCAGGAGGAGGACGCGCAGCTCTCCCGGCTGCAGCGCATGGCGGAGGCCGCTCCCGGCTTGAGCCAGCATCACCTGCCCACGCTGGAGCCTCCGCCCGACGCACCGACGACGTCGCTCCGCGCCTCTCCCTTCACCGGTCACGCGCTCTCCACGCGCTCCGGCGCGCCGGTGACCTTCCGGGATGCGGCGCCGGTGGTGGAGTCTCGTCGGAGCCGGGAGCTCGTCGTGGTGACGTCGGCGGGGTTGGTGGCGCTGGCATGGCTGCTCTTGCGCTGGTGCGGGCTCTGAGCCCTCGGCTATCCTGCGCGAACAATGATCAAGTTCATCCTGCGACTCCTCGCCAACGGCGCCCTCTTCATGGCCATCAGCCACTACCTGCCGGGGTTCGTGGTGAAGGACCTCACGGCGGGCATCCTGGCCGCGGTGGCCTTTGGCGTCGTCAACGCCGTGGTGCGACCGCTGCTCATCCTCATCAGCCTGCCGGTGGGCTGCCTGACCCTGGGCCTGTTCACGTTGGTGATCGACGCCGCGGTGATGGCGCTCACCGCCTACGTGGTCCCGGGATTCGAGATCCAGACGTTCACCGCCGCGCTCATCGGATGGATCGCGGTCTCGGTGGGGAGCTTCCTGATCTCCTGGGTGCTCAAGAGCTGACGGGGCACCGGGACGCGTTTCACGTCGTGGCGCGGCGTCCCACGTCCTGGCGCGCCATCTCCATCATCACCAGCTCACCAATGTTCTCCGGCGTCAGCAGTCCCACCAGCGCGCCACCATGCAGCACGGGGACGGTCCGACACCCGTGACGCTGCATGCGGTACACGACGTCATCCACCAGCTCCCCGGGCGAGGCGGTGATGAAGTCACGGCGCATCACGCTTTCCACCGTGACAGCCTCCCCCCGTTCCGCCAGCGCCTCCATCAGCCGCGTGCGCGTGAGGATGCCCACCAGCCGGTCCTGACTGACGACGGGAAAATCCTGCTGGAAGCCGGCCAGCAACAGTGCGCCCGCCCAGGACAGCGGTGCCTCCGCCGCCACGGTGCGGAAGTCGGTGATCATGGCGCGCCGCACGGGGATGTCCGCGAGCGCGGTGCGCAACTCCACGCTGGACGCCTCCTGCTGCGCTCCCACCCAGACGAAGAACGCGATGAACACCAGCATGGGATTGGAGAGCAGCCCCAGCACGCCAAAGATGAGCGCCATGCCCTGTCCCAGGCGCGCGGCCACCCGCGTGGCGTCGGAGAGTCCCAGGCGCAGCGCCAACAACGCACGCAACACGCGACCGCCATCCATGGGGAACGCGGGCAACAGGTTGAACACGGCCAGCGAGACGTTGGTCCACATCAGCTTCACCAGCAGCGAGCCGCCCACCACCTCGACCTTCCCGGGCACCAGCGGCTCACCCATCACGACGAGGATGGCCGCCAGGACCGCCGCGAGCGCCACGTTCACCGCCGGGCCGGCCAGCGCCACCACCAGCTCCTGTCGCGGCTTGTCGGGGATGCGCTCCAGCTGGGCCACGCCACCCATGGGCAACAGCGTGATGCTGCGCGTGCGGATGCCGTAACGCTGCGCCGTCAGCGCGTGCCCCAGCTCATGCAGCACCACGATGCCGAACACCGTCAGCGTGAAGACCAGCCCATCCAGCGCAACGCGCCAGGTGTGCCCCTCCAGCAGGTGACTGAGCACCACCCACGCCATCAACACCAGGAACGTGCCGTGGACGTGGATGCCAATGCCGCGGACCTCCCCCAGCTTCCACGCCCAGCTCACCTCGGGCGCGCCCTTGTCGTTGTCACCGCGGGCCGGGTGCTCCGCGTTCGCTCGGGTGGGCCAGGTTGGCCCCGGCAACGTGTCTACCTTGTGACCCATGGCGGCTCACCGCTTTCTCCGTCGGGGGGAACGCGTGGGTTTCCTTCCAGCATCTGCTGAAACCGTGCCGCCTGCAGCGCGCGCAACGCGGTGGCCAGCTGCGGGTCCACGGCGTGGGGAGGCAGGGTGGAGAGGTAACGCAGCAGCTCGTCATTGTTCACGGCGCGCGGACGACGCGGGGGAAGCGTCACCGGCAGCATGCCCGGGAGCTCTTCGTCGTCGTCGGGCGAGCCAGGTCTGCGCGCCGAAGGGGACGGGACTGCCTCCGGCGCCTCCGCCATGACGGGGATGGTGGGTGGCTCCTCCTTCCCGTTGCGTGCCAGGCCCCGCGACACCGCGCGCTCGATGCGCGCCTGCAGAAGCCGGAGCGAAGGCAGCGGAACCTGGATGTAGTCGCTGACGCCGCACTCCCACGCGGCCATGACCCGCGGCAACGTGGGATTGGCATCCAGGATCACCACGCTCATGTCCGGGTCCAGCCGCATCATGGCGCGCGCCACCTCCACCGGGTCCACCTGGGGCGCGGCCACCACGAGGATGGCGTCGGGATGGGACACCAGGGCCGCGTGCACCGCGTGCGACCAGAGCGGCTCGATCTGGATCTCGTAACCGGCGTTGCCGCACATGTTCACCAGCTGCGGCAGGACCGTCTCGTCGTAACCAATGAGCAGGACGCGCGCGCGCCCCAGGTTCCGCTCGACGCCCGGCGGGCCTTCCGCCTCCTCACGAAGGTCGGGATGGGGATGGCGGATGCGGGGATCGCTGGGCTTCATGGGTCGTCTCCACGGTTGCAGGGAGACGCTGCGAGCCACGTGCCAGCACGGAATCCCGTCGTGAAACCGAGCCTCACGCGCCGCGCGACGCAACCGATGCCGCGCAGCGCCCCGAGGTCACGCAAAGCCTTCGCAACGCGTCACGGTGTGAAGTCAGCGCAACGGACCTTCAGCACGTCCTCCACGCTACATCATGGGGCGGAGGCCCTGCTCCAGGAGCATGCGCATGCGCTGTGCTTCCGCGGCCTTCTCGTCGCCGCGCGGCGCCAGCGCGTCCGACAGCTTCTTCCACGTCCACCAGTAGTCGTGGAGCATCACGCTCTCCCAGGCGGTGAGCTCGTCAAGCGTCGCCGGGAAGCGGTAGCGCTCGAACAGCGCCACGTTGTCCCGGAACACCCGCTCCCAATCCGCGTCCTCATCTTCACGAAGCATGCGCTGGAAGACGCCGTGCGGGACCGTGCGCGGCGCGCCGGGCCCCAGGAACTGCAGCGCGCCAGCGGTGAACATGACGGGGCGCACCGCCACCACCGGCTGCAACGACGTCACCACGCTGCCATCGCCCAGCTCGGGAACGCGTTGCCGCACGCGCGCGCGGTACCAGGGCGTGTCCCACAGCGAGACCGTGGTGATGACCGTCGTGGGCGCCAGGCCCAGCACCTCGCGGCCGTAGCTTAGCGCCAGATAGTCCGCGTCGGAGCCAGTCACCACCACCGCGCCTTCGGGCAGGTGCCCCAGCGCGTTGCCCACGTGCATGTCGCTGAAGACCTCGCTGCGCCGCTCCGCATCCGGCAACTGGAGGGACACATGGATGAGCATGAACGCTACCGCCACCACGTGCGCCATGCGCTCCGGGACGCGCTCCGTCACAACCTGCCATCCCAGCAGGATCCACGGCGCCAGCAACACCAGCGGCAGCGCGAAGAACCGCTGGATGATGAGGCGCGCCGTCCCGTCGGACTCCAGCCGCGCCAGCGTCATGAACACCCCCAACAGCAGCACCAGGTGCACCACGTTGACGACGAGGAACCCACGCAGCTTCCCATCCCGCGCCCGCGTGGCCTGCCACACTCCCAACCCCACGAGCACCGCGGCGCCCACGGAGAGCGCACCGGGAAGGCCGCGCAGGAAGAGCGGCAGCGCACTGGGCATCCCGCCCGCGCCGTGCTTGAGGGAGAAGGTGCCGTAGTCGGCGCGTAGCAGGTGACGCCACCACCAACCCCGCGCGGACGTGTCACCCCAGCTCAACGCCGTCTGGGAATCCGTGGTGAAGAGGTAGACGAGCGGCACCAGGCCCAGCACGCCGCCGACGAGAAACGCCGCCACCGGCCGCGCGTCACGCTTCCGCCACGATGTCATTCCCAGGATCACCAGCGTGGCGGGAGCCAGGAAGGCCAGGCTGTGGTGGTTGCACACGCCGGTCCCGAACCCCACGCCAAGCAGCAGCGCCCAACGCGCGCGGTTGGCGTTGTCGTCGAGGAAGCGCCAGGTACACAGCAGGACCAGCGCCGCCTGCAGCAGGTTGAGGCCAAAGGGTTCCACGGTGGTGGCGTCGCGCCAGACCGGTGCGGAGAGGAAAACCGTCCAACACGCCAGCCACGCGCCCATGCGGCTGCCCGTCATTTCCAGGAGCACGCGCTGCATCACCCACGCCGCCACCGCCACCGCCACCACCGACACCGACGACAACAGCGGCACCACCGGCACCCACGCGCGCAACGGCGCCACCAGGCGCAACAGCAGCATGAGGAGCGGATAGCCCGGCGGGTGCGGGATGCCGCCCTGGGCCGCCAGCACCACGAACTCGCCCGCGTCGGCATCCGGCAACGCGGTGGGGCCGGTGAGCCACCAGGTGACGACGAGGATCAGCGCCAGGAAGGCACCGTCGCTCCATCCCGCGGGACGGTTTGCCAGGCGCTCCGGCATATCATCCCAGCAGCGCCACCAGCTGCCGACACTGCGCGAGCAGTTGCCCCGACGGGCTCCACAGCTCGGTGAGCTGCTCGGTGTAACCGTCCGCAGCCTGGCGCGAGCGCACGAACAGGAGGTGATGCTCGTCGACGACGCGATCCTCGAGCGGAAGCGCGGTGAAGAAGTGGGTGGTCAGGTCGACGGTGGCGGCTGCTTGCAGGGTCTCCAGGCGCGCGAGCACGGCGGGAGGCGGCGCGTCGATGAGGCCCATGGCCATGGGCGCGTCCACCCGCTGCGGAACCCTGGGTTTGATCCACACGTGCAGCAGCGCCTCATCCGCGCGGCAGTAGGGCTCCCGGTCCGTGGCAAAGCGGTAGTCGAAGTGGTTGCGCGCGAAGACCGGGAACCCCGGCACGTCGGGGGAGACGGAAGGACGGTCCACCGCGGGCGCAACCTTCGGCATGACCGCGTCCAGGTAGATCGTGCTGGAACGACGGGACTGCGCGAACGTGGCGGTGGCCAGGCACACGGCCTCACCCTGCTGCTCCACGCGTGCGCTCACGTGCGAGACGCTGCTGCCCGCGCGCTCCACGTGCACCTTGAGCTCGACGGGACCCGCCACCGCGGGCGCGCAATAGTGCACGGTGAGGGAACGGGGAACGCGCGCGCCCGACGCCACGGTGCGGATCATTCCCCGCAGGATGGCGCCCCCCAGCAGACCACCAAAGGCACCCCGTCCCTGGTACCAGCTCTCGTCGATGACACCCTGGAAAACGCCGGGGGCCGTCTGGGCCCACTCGGAAGCATCACGGAAGGACGACATGTCACGCTTCTAACGCGAGACCGCGCGGAGACGCGAGCAACGCGCTGCGTGTCGCCCACGGGATATCCGGAGCCACGCGGAGGTGCTCGCTGGTGAAGTGGTGCAGACGCTCAAGCTTCTCCGCCACCCGCCGATGGTGACAGCCCGTTGCCCTTGCTCCGTCACGCTCTCTACGCTGCTCGCCCATGCGCTACCCCTGCCAGCCCGTGGGACCGGAGATCTTCGACGCCGCGCCCATGCTCTTCCGCAACAGCTCCGAGATCGCCGCCACCCCGACGAAGATCTTCAGCATCTTCGAGGACGGCGAGTCCTGGCCGCGCTGGTTCAAGGGCATCCGCAAGGTGCAGTGGACCAGTCCCCGGCCCTTTGGCGTGGGCACCACGCGCGTGGTGACGCTGGACATGCTCACCGTCGACGAGCACTTCTTCCGCTGGGAGCCGGGACGGCGGTTCTCGTTCCACCTCACCGCGCACTCGGTCCCACTCGCGGAGGTGCTGGCGGAGGACTACCTCCTCGAGGAGATCGCGCCGGGACGTACCCGCTTCACCTACACCGTGGCGGTGCGTCCCCGGCTCCTGCTGAAGCTCGGCGGCCCGCTGGCCCGCGGCAACTTCAATCGCATGTTCCAGGGTGCTTGCCAGGGGCTTGCCGCGTACGCGCCCAATGCATGACGCAGGGCCTCGCGTGCTAACGTCCGCGGCCTGGAGTGCTCATGCCACGCAGACAGCTCGCGCGCATCACCCTGTTGTTGTCGGCCGCGTGCCTTCCGGCCCTGCTCCAGGGATGCCTGGAATGCGGAGAAGGCCAGTACCGCGACGGAAACCAGTGCGTCAGCGCCTGCAACAGCGACGCGGATTGTGCCCAGGGCAACATCTGCGACGAGGGGCGTTGCGCCAGGGATGAACGGCCCGCGGGCAGCTCCAGCGGTGGGCAGGTGATTGTCTCTTCGTCGCTGTCATCCAGCGCGTCGTCGGCCAGCGCCAACTCCAGCAGCTCCTCCGCGTCCGCCTCCGGCACGTCCTCGGCGTCGTCGTCGGGCGCGGACTCCACGTCGTCCGTGAGCACCGCGGGCTCCACTTCCTCGTCGGGGAGCACATCCTCCAGCAGTTCCTCCTCCAGCAGTTCCTCCTCCAGCTCGGCGTCCTCCTCCTCGGGCGCAAGCTCCACTTCCAGTGGGGGCAGCGGTGCGGATGGCGGCGTGGTGCTCGACGCGGGCAGCGCGGACGCGGCGACCCCCGACGCCGGCGGTGGCGACGCGGGAACGCCGTGGTGGCATCCCAACTGGTCGCGCCGGATGCTCATCCAGGTTGCCAACCCCGACGGGACCGAGGACCTGGTGGACTTCCCGGTGCTCATCCGCCTGGAAGCCGCGGCGCTCGACCTGACGTCGATGGCTCCTTCCGGGGGTGACCTCCGCTTCGTGGACGCCGACGGAAACGGTCCCCTGCCCTACGAGATCGAGACCTGGTCCCCGACGGGAACCTCGCTGGTCTGGGTGCGCCTTCCGCGCCTGGCGGCGTTCTCCGTGGACAACCACCTCTGGCTCTACTGGGGCAACCCCGGCGGCAGCGACCGCTCCTCTCCGACGACGGTGTGGGCGCAGGGCTACCAGGGCGTGTGGCACCTGGCGGGCGGGCCCACGGATTCCACCGCTTCGCACCTCGACGGTGACTACGACGGCGTCACCACCGCTCCCGGGCGCCTGGGCAACGGCGTGGTGTACGATGACGACAACGACGTCATCCAGCTCCCCGACGACGTGCCGCTCCTGCGGGCAACCTCCCACGCGGCGCTCTCGGCGTGGGTCCGCCTGGATGACCTTCCGTCCTCCTGGTACGTGAACATCATCTCCATCGGCGTCGGCAGTGATTGCTCGGAGAGCTCTCGCGCGAACATGCGCGTGAGCAGCCAGGGGAAACCGCAACTGGGCGGCCGGGCGGGCAACGGTGGCGCAACGCTCACCACCGGGGAGGCCGACGTGGCGCTCACCCTCGGGCAGTGGCACCACCTCAGCGGGTCCATCCACTACAGCGACTCCACCTTCTCCCTGGTCATTGACGGTGTGGCGTATCCCCCGACCATCTCCGGCACCTTCACCTCCGCCGCCACCGGCAACACCGACTCCCCCTGCAGCGCCTTCGGCATGGAGGAGGACGAGAGTGGCGACGCCATGGTGGGCCTGCTGGATGAGGTCCGCGTCTCCAACGTGGCGCGCAGCGAGGCGTGGCTGGTGGCGGAGTACCGCAGCATGACGGCGGACTGGGTCTCCTTCGGCGTCCCGGAGAGCGCCGACCTCCCGCGCGTGGGCTCCCCGCCGGTGGGCGCCGACGACAGCGTGACCATCGACGAGGACGAGACCCGGACGATCACGGTGCTGGCCAATGACTCCGACCCCGACGGCGACGTGCTGCGGGTGGTGGGCGTCACCGCCGGGAGCCGGGGCACGGTCACCATCGTGAACGACGGAGCGGCGGTGCAATACGACCCGCAGCGCGACGTCAGCGGTGAGGACACGTTCACCTACGTGGTGGGCGACGGCATCAGCGGCACCACCACGCGCAGCGTGCAGGTCGCCATCACGCCGGTGAACGACGCACCGACCACACGCCTGGACAACGTCACCACGGCGGAGGACACGGGCGTGCTGATTGACGTGCTGGCCAACGACTTCGACGTGGAGGGCAACTCCTTCAGCCTGATTTCGGTCATGCCGCCCAACAACGGCACCGCGTCCGTGCAGGACCAAAAGGTCTGGTACGCTCCCGACGCCAACCAGACGGGCACGGACGTATTCATCTACACCGCGCAGGACACCCTGGGCGCCACGAGCACCGGGCTGGTGCTGGTGACAATCACCGCCATCAACGACGCGCCGCAGGCTTCCAACACCTCCGCCAGCGCAGCGAGCGGCGTGGCCACCAACATCACCCTCACCTTCTCCGACGTGGAGGGGAGCGCGCTGACGCTCATCATCGACCAGGCGCCGGCCAACGGCACGCTCACCAACGTCACCGACAACAACACGCTGGTGACCTACACCTCCAATGCCGGTTACACCGGGCCGGACCAGTTCACCTTCCATGTCTCGGATGGGTCGCTGAGCAGCGGCGTTGCCACGGTGAACCTCGACGTGTTCTGAGCCGCTGCGCCAGCACCGTGCACCAATCCGGTGCAGCACCATCTTGTTGCACCAAACCGGCGCACCCACATCCGCTCCACCTTGGCACCCGCCGCAGAACTCCGCGTCCTTCCGCGGTGATTTGCGCTCCGCGCTCTTGGCACGCGCCTGGCTATGAGCGTGGGTGCGGGCAGATGGGCCCGCCCAAAGAGGGAGCAAAACCATGCACCCCACCCATGCAGGCGAGAACAAGATCGAGATCCAGACGGTGATGCCGGGCGCGCACGTGATCCGCGCGGGCCAGACGCAGCTCGCGGTGGGCTTCCCCGAGGAGGTCGTCAAGGCGTGGATGAAGGCGGGTGTGCAGGTGACCGGGTGGATCATCCCCGACGTCCGCACCGCGCACGGCGTCGTGCAGTGGGCGCTGGAGTTCCCGCTGTACCACGCGCTGTTCATCCGCGGCACGTTCTCTCGTCGGGAGAAGATTCCCGTGGTGGTCCGCAAGGACGCCTGGCCCGACGTGGTGAGCTACCTGCGCCTCACGCTGCTGGGACTCACGCGCGAGGAGATGCGTGCCGAGGACGTGGACCCGGCGGTGGCGGAGATGCTCGCGCGGGAGTCGGACTACCTGGCGCTCAAGCGCGCCGACGGCACCGTGGCCCAGGTGGAGGACTTCCTGGAGCCCATCTTCTTCAACGACGAGGGCGTGGCGCAGTGCGGTCCGCTCACCATCCGCGCGCACGGCCACAACACCTGGTCCTTCTTCACCGCGCAGGACCGCGTGGAGGAGTTCCACCTGGAGGCGCCCGAGGGCCAGCTCCCCACCTACGCGGCCAACATCCCGCCGGCCACCACGCCGGTGCTGCCGCAACCCTTTGAGCTCATCATGCTCGGCGCCAGCAACGGGTTTGACGTCGGTGGCGCGTGCAGCAACATGGTGGTGCAGGCCAACGGGCGCTTCCTCCTCGTCGACGCGGGGCCCTACATCCGCACCACGCTGCGCCACGCCGGCGTGGGCCTCAACCAGCTCTCCGCGCTCATCATCACCCACGCGCACGAGGATCACGCGGTGGGCCTGAGCGCGCTGCTGGAGACCCGCCAGCGCCTCAAGCTGTTCATCACGCGGGAGAACGCGGCCATCATGCGGCGCAAGCTGGCCATCCTCAATCCGCACGTCAGCAATCCCGCCACGCTGCTGGATGACACGTTTGACGTCGTGGTGGTGGAGACCGGCCGCGAGTACGCGCACCTGGGCCTGAACATGAAGTTCCACCACACCATGCACTCCATCCCGTGCAGCGGCGTGGAGCTGAGCGTGTGCGGGCCGGATGGTCGCAAGCGCATCCTCATCACCGGCGACAGCGACTCGCGCGCGCACATTGACGCCGCGGCGCAGAAGGGGGCCATCACCGCGGAGCGCCACGCGCAGCTCCTCTCGCTCTACACCTGGGACGGGGACCTCATCCTGGCCGACGCGGGCGAAGGCGCCATCCATGGTTCCACCGCGGACTTCAAGGACAGCCGCGCGCAGGTTGTCTACTTCCACACCGGCAAGCTCAAGGATGAGGAGCGCCACCGCCACACGCTGGCCCGCGCCGGCTTCCGCTACACGCTGATTGCCGACCAGGCGCGTCCCAGCGCCCTGGAGCGGGGCATTGCCCAGCGCGCGCTCAGCCAGGCGTTCCCCAACGCCGACGCTGACGGCATCAACGTGATGCTGGACGCGGCCACGGTGACGTCGGTGAACACCGGGCAGATCGTGGTGCGCCAGGGCGACGAGAGCCGCGACCTCTACGTGGCCATCACCGGGGAGCTCTCCGTGGTGGTGGAGCGCGAGGGCAAGGGTGTGGAGGTGGGCCGCGTGGACGCGGGCGAGGTCTTCGGTGAGCGCGCCGGCGTCAGCAGCACCACCCGCGCCGCCACGGTGATGGCGGTGACCCCCACGCGCCTGGTGCGCATCCCCGGCGAGGAGTTCACCCGCTTCTCCACCGACGCGCGGCTCCCCGTCTCACTCCCCGAGCTGTGGAACAAGCGCCGCGCCATCGACGGGATTCCCATGCTGGCGGGCGCATCCAGCAGCATCAAGAACCAGCTGGCGCAACACGCGGTGACGCGCACCGTGGAGCCCGGAGCCACGCTCATCCGGGAAAGCTCGACGAGCAACACCGTGTTCATCCTCGTGCAGGGACGCGTGCAGGTCTACAAGGGCCAGAGCCCGCTGCTGGTGAACGGGGCGCCCGTCATCGTCGAGCCGGGCACGCTGATTGGGGAGACCGCGCCGTTCCTCGACCAGCCGCGCAACGCCTCCATTGTGACGCTGGATGAGTGCGAGTTGCTGGCCATCCGCGGGAAGGACTTCAAGCGCATCGTCGAGAAGTCGCCGCAGCTGTTCTGTCACATCTCCCGCACGGTGCGTCAGCGCAGCGCCGCCTGAACCCGTGAGCCACGTCGGAAGGAACCAGGTTCCGCGCGTCCCGCGGAGCACGGAGCTACCATGTCCCTTGACCTCTCCGCCCGGATTGTCGACGACGGCCAGGTGGCCCTGGAATGGGCGCCGCGCACCGGGAAGTTCCAGAGCTACTGGCTGCTGGCCATCCGCACCGGCGCCAAACCCGGCTTCACCACCCTCAAGCTCGACGGGGGAACGCGCAAGTACCGCTTCGCCAACCTCGGACGTCACCAGCGCTACCGCTTTGCGGTGATGGCCGCGCGCAATGGGCAACAGGTCTGCTCACCCTGGCTCTCCGCCACGCCGCGCGCCGGCTTCGACGTGGTCAATGACGACGGCGAAGGGATCACCGCGCACCTCGCCACGCTGAGCCGCCTCATGGTGATGCCGCAGGACCGTCGGCTCACGCTCTATTGGCAGCTCGGTACCGGCTTCGTCGACAAGGTGGTGCTGGACCTGCGTCGGGAGACGACGTTGCTGGCCACCTACGAGCTGGAGCCGGAGGTGCGCAGCTTCACCCTCGACGCCGGCCGGTGCCCCCAGCTCACCAACGACGTGACCTACACGCTGACCGCACGCGCCCGGTTCGCGCTCACGCACAGTGCGCCGTGCACCGTGGTCTGCACGCCCGCGCCGCAGGGCCAGGAACGGGAAGCCAACCGCGCGCATCCGCAGCGCCACCTCGTGTACCCGTGTCTCTCGCTGGCGCCGGAGCTCGACGTGTTTGGCGAGGGCGCGACGGGTGAGACGGCGGTGCAAATCACCTGTGGGCGGTGTCGCGGGCCCACGGAGTGGCGGGACTACACGCTGCGTTGTCGGAGCTGCCACGCGGAGTTCATTGCCAACCACCGCGGCGACTATCTCGACGTGGCGCGGCTGCGCTTCGGCACGTGCCGGTGCTGCCTCCCGCGCAAGCTGCTCATCCAGGACCTGGGATCGGACTCCCTGCGCTGCGCGCATTCCGGCAAGGAGCACATCCGCATGCCGGGCCAGTCCACGCACATGCTCATCGAGGACCTGCCACATGGCCTGTGCCAGTGCTGCCGTCCTCGTCGACCGCTGCTGCGCAACCCGGACGGCTCGGTGCGCTGCAGCAAGTCCAACGAGATCCACCGGCGCTCCGAGGGAGAGGACGGCACGTACGTCCTGGTTCCCAGCGCCCCCATCTTTGATGCCGCCGCCATCGACGAGCTCCTCGACGCTGGCCTCGCGGACATCTGTGCCAGCGGCGTCTCCCGTGGACGTCGCTAAGGAGAACACCCATGAAAGCGCTTCAGCCCGTTGTTGCCGGTGTCATCCACGCTCCCTGCAGCTGCTGCGCGGACCCGCGTGAGCTGGTCCACCACGTCCAGCTTGGTCCCACGCGCATGTTCTGTCCCCAGACCCACCGCACCTACCTGGACCGTGGCGACGGAATCTTTCAATCCGACGGACAGGTGCTTAGCGCGCCCGAGGTGGAAGCCCGCGCCGAGGCCACGCCCGCGTCCGACCTGCTCTCCGACCGGCCCACGCGCACCACGGAGAAGACGCGCATCAGCCTCGAGCGCGCCACCTTTGCCTGAGGAGACGACGTCATGGACACCGTGGAGCAGATGTTCCCGTTCAAGCAGGGTGACCTGGTGATGCACAAGCGCTGGTCCGTGGACCTGGTGGCCGCGGCGCGGTTGGCCGGCATTCCCGTGGAGCGCATGACGCGCGAGGCGCGGGAGATGGCCACGCATTTTCCACGGTGGCTCCTCACGCTCACCCATGACGGGCAGGCGGTGCGCTGCCACGCGTGCCAGGGACTCATCGTCTTCGACGACGGCACCCGCTGCGTGCAGTGTGGCAAGCGCTTCCAGGACCTTCCCAATGGCCTTCGCACCGGCTGGTTCGGCGTCATGCCCCCGGTTGGCATCGACGGGCTCACGCGCATCAAGGACGCGTTGTTGGCCCGCCCGCCGCGACAGCACGTCGTGGGGCACCGCGAGGGACTGGGCAACTACGTGCTGGTCCCGTTGGTGGCGACGTACCCGGGCGACTTCCCGAGCCGTCCGCCCGACGTGTTCTACCTGCCGGAGTTCCGCGACATCCCCGGCGTTCCGCGCGCCGAGTACAGCCACGAGTTCCACATGATTGGCCTGGGCCGCATGTGCCTGTTCGCGGCGGGAGAGTGGTACGCGCAGATGACGTGTCGCGAGGTGTTGCAGCAGCGCGCTTATCCCCACGTCATCAAGTTCCTCAACTACGCCAACGGCAAGAAGAACGCGTTTGCCATGGTGAGCTGATCATGGGACCCCGCGTCGTGGTTGCGCGCAGTTGTTGGAACGCCATCACCACGGAGCTGGACCGCGTGGCTCCGTTGGAGGGCGTGTTGCTTCCCCTGGTGGCGCTGGACCTCCGGGACTCCCACGCCAATCCGTGTTCCCCGGTTGGCCTGCTCGACGTCGCCACGGTGGTGCTGGCGGAAGCGCGCTGCCTTCCTCCGCGCCTGCAACACAACAGCGCGGCGCGCGTGCTGGCGCTTCCCCAGGCGGATGCATGGGCGGATGGCGTGGTGGTACCCTTGGTCCGTCGTCATCCCAGGTTGCGCGCCGCCGCGTATCTGCACTCGCACCCCTTCGCCACGGAGCAGACGTGGCCCTCCGGCGGCGACGTCCATGGCCACATGGTTCCGCTCCTGCGACGCAACGTCGACGCGGGACTGCAGGTCTCGTTCAGCTTCATCGCCTGTCGCTCCAGGGACCAACGCGGGTGGCTGCTCCCGTGTTTCGCCATGGACGCGCGCGAGCGGGTGGTGGAGCTGGGAAATGCGGAGGTGGTTGCGGACAACGACGACGCCGTGGTCCGCGCGCGACACCTCTCCCTGCAGCGGACGCCTGCGCGCTTCCTGCTCCGTCGGTGGAGGCAACAGCTCCGACGTCATGGACTCACCCCGCGTGTGGACGAGCTCTTTGACGGATGGGTCCGTGCCAAGATCCGCGTAGACGGCCAGCGCGTGCTGGTGGTGCTGTTTCCCATGGATTTCCCGTCGACCGCGCCCCGGTACCATCTCGTGAACAGCCGGACCGGACAGGTGCAACGCCTTGATGTTTCCTTCCGCTGTGACGCCACGGAGGTGCTGAGCCTGCCCCGTGGCGTCGTGGAGGCTGCATGAACAACCACGCCCTCGCGGAGGACTACTTCGCCCGTGTGCGTCCTCTGTTGGGAAAGGGTCTCTCGGAGCACGCGGTGCTGGTGGATGACGCCAGGCGGACGCTGCTCGTCGTGGAGATGCTCGCGTCGTGCATGTTGCAGCACGTTGTTGTCACCCAGCCGGAGACGCTCATGCACCTGGTGGAGCACCTCCAGTGGAAGCAACCCTTCCAACCACTGCGTGCCGCGGCCCCCACGGTGGATGCCCGCATCCTCACGCGGGCCCCAGGACACGGTGAGCCCCCGTCGTTGGAGTGGAACGCGCAACGTCGTGAAGTGGTGATGGTGGTGGACCCGGCGGACACCTTCGCGTGGATGGACCTCAGCTACACCGTCGCGCGCACCATCCGCGACGCCTTGCTGCGAAGGACTCCCTGGCCGCACGGACGCGCGTGGCACGGCAACCCCGCGTGGCCCTTCTCTCCGCGCCCCACCCCGGTCGCGACGTCATCCGTGGATTTCTCGTCGCTGCGCGGGCGTCACCTCGTGGTCATCGGCTGTGGAAGCCTGGGCAGCGAAGCCATCCGCGCGCTGACCGGGCATGGCGCACGTTGGACGCTCATCGACGAGTCGCGGGTGACCGTCTTCAACCTCGCGCGTCAGTGGTTCGGCGCCGACGAGGTCGGAGTGCCCAAGGTGGAAGCGCTCGAGCGGCGTCTGGCGTCGGAGCGGGTGAGGTCGTGGAAGGCGCGCGTGGAGGCGGAGGAGCTTGGCGCGCTGGAGGCGTTGTTGCGCGGCGACCCTCCTGACGTCGTGCTGCTGGCCACCGGCACGCATCACCACGGCATGATTGGTGAGCTTCTTTGGCGTCTGCGCATCCCGCACGTCGCCGCGTGTTGCTACCCGCAGGCGCGCTACTTCGAGGTCAGCGTGGTGTCTCCCGCACTGGGCACACCCTGCCTCCACTGCTTCCGCGGACATCTCTATCGTGGAACGCCGGAGCCCGCGCCCATGGACAACGAGGTGGCCAACTTCCTCTACCAGCCCATGGACGAAGCGCGGCGAAACCAGGCTTACAGGGACCTCGTGGCGGAGCCGGCCACGCGCATTGAAACCGCTCGAGCCGCGGAGGTGTTGGCGCGATGTGCGCTGGAGCTGTGCTCACCACAACCGAGCACCTGGTTTCAACGTGTTATCGACGAAGGGACCACGTGCCTGCTCGGAGGAAACGTGGCGCGGCAGCTTCCCGACGGGAGCCACGCGTATGGCATTCGTGAGCCCGGTCAGGTGATTCGGCTGGGGCTGGATGACGTCGTGGGGAGCGCGGAGTCGGTGGAATGCCACGTGTGTGGTCGGCGCATGGATGTCACGCTGCGGGAGGACCTGCCCGCGGTGGCTGACGACGCGGATGCCGCACTGCTCTAGGCTGGCAACGACGAGGCTGGGGCCCTGTGGCGTTCCCGTGGCCGACGTGGCAAGAGGTCCCGATGCGCATCCATTCCCTTTCCTCCCTCGTGGTCCTGCTTCCGCTCGTCGTGGCGTGCCCGCCGCAGACGCAGCCACAGCCGGAGAACAACTTCACGCTGAACAGCGGCGTCGCGGGGGTGCGGGTGCAGTTGAGCCCGTTCGAGCTTGTCGTCGTGGATGGCGCGGGAAACGCGCGGCTGCGCACGCTCTCCGGCGGCGGGACCACGCCCTACGGTACGCCCGCGGCCACGCTGGATCGGTTCACGGTGGAGAGCGCGCTGATTCCCGGCTGGGACGGCTACAAGGCCAACGAGGACCCCTGGCAGCGCACCACCGAGGCCACCGCGCGCTCACGCTCGGACAACGCCGCCACGTTGGAGCTGAAGCTGTCCGACGGGGTCCTGCTGGTCGACGTCGCGGTCGACGGCCCGCGCGTGAAGCTGCATGCGCGCGCCCTGGGCAATGACGGCCAGCCCCACCCGCGGCTCAACAAGTCGACGCTGGCGTTCGCGCTTCCCGCGGATGAGCACTTCTTCGGGTTGGGCGAGCGCTACGCCAGCGTGGATCACCGTGGCTTCTCGCTCTACGCGTGGGCGGAGGAGGCCGGCACCGGCGCGGGTGAGGATGTGCCTCCCGGGCCGCACAACCCCGGTCCCAACGGACCATCCATGACGTACTTCCCCGTCCCGTTCTTCCACTCGTCGGCGGGTTACGGGATGCACGTCGACACCACGTACCGCAGCGAGGTGCACTTGGGCAGTGAGCAGTCGGACGCGTGGCGCCTGGCGGTGAACCACCATGAGCTGCGCGCCACCATCTACGTGAACGACTCTCCGCTCGACACGTTGGACCAGTTCACCGCCGACACCGGTCGTCCCGTGGTGCCGGCGCCGTGGGTGTTCGGGAATCGCCGTCGCATCAACCGCGGCGCCATGCGTGAGGGCGTCCCGGAGTGGCAGGCCATGCGCCAGCGCAACATCCCCATCACCGGCATCGACGACGCGGTGCACTTCCTGCCGCACCGTTCCGAGCTGGGGATTGAGTCGGAGCTGCAGGAGTGGACGAGCACGCTGCACCGCAACGGCTTCAAGGTGATGGGCTACTACAATCCGTACGTCTCGCAGAGCAATCCGCGCGGCGCGGAGGACTATGCGTACGGGCGCGACCACGGGCTGTTCATCAAGGACCTCAACGGTGATCCCGCGCTCACGTTCTTCATCTCCGGCGAGGGTCAACAGATCGCCGCGATCGACCTGAGCTTCGAGGCCGGCGTGCAGTGGTTCCACACCCTGCTGCGTCGCGCGCTGGCGCTGGGCTACGACGGGTGGATGCACGACTTTGGCGAGTACACCGACCGCGACAGCGTGTTCCACGACGGAACCTACGGCGACGCGTGGCACAACCTCTACCCCGTGCTCTCCGCCAAGGCCGCCCACGAGCTCCTCTCCGTCGAGCGACCGGATGATCACCTGTTCTTCGTCCGCTCCGGCTACACCGGCACGCAGGCCTATGCACCGGCGGTGTGGAGCGGTGACCCGGAGGCTTCCTTCGACAACACGCAGGGCGTGCCGGGCATGTTGCGCGGAGGATTGAACCTGGGTCTGTCCGGGGTCCCGTACTGGGGCAGCGACGTGGGCGGCTACAAGTGCCTCAACGAGGGCGTGGCGCGCGACAAGGAGCTGTTCGTGCGCTGGACGCAGATGGGCGCGGTCTCGCCGATCATGATGGACCAGGACCGCTGCTTCCATCCGCTGGACGGAGAGCGGCCCAAGTGGTTCCTCTGGGACGACGAGGACACCATCGAGCAGTACCGTCGCATGGCGCTGCTGCACACCCGGCTGCAGCCGTACTTCCTGGTGCTCGCCGAGGAGTCGCACGCGCGCGGCGTGCCGCTGATGCGTCATCCCTTCCTGCTGCATCCGAAGGATCCCGAGGCGTGGCTGGTGGAGGACGCGTTCTTCCTGGGACCGGCGTTGTATGCGCTGCCGGTGGTGCGTCGTGGGGTGACGGTGCGGGACGCGTGGCTGCCGCCGGGGACCTACGTGGACCTCGACGATCACAAGGTCTACCGCGGCGGCATGCGCGCGCAGATTCCCGCGCCGGTGGAGAAGCTCCCGCTGCTCTTGGTGGCCAACCAGGTGCTGCCGCTGCTGGATGACACCGTGGAGACGCTGGCGCCGGCGGAGGAGCCCAGCGTGGTGACGGTCGACGACGTGGCGGACGTGCTGGACGTGGTGGTGGCGCTGACGCCGGGCGGGCGCGCGGAGGTGGTGTTGCAGGACGGCACGCGGCTGACGGCGGAGCGGCACGCGGATGACACCGGCCTTCCCGCCGACGTGACCACGGTGACGGAGGCGGACCTCAAGACGTGCGCGCGGTGCGTGGTGGACGGCGCGTCAGGGGATGTGCAGCGGTTGCGGGTGAACACGGAGCTGGGCACGGATGCGTCACTGCGCGTGCACGACGTGACCGTGACGACGACGGGCACACGCGCGCGCCGGGTGCGGTTTGACGTGCTGCGCGTCCCCTGAGGGATTGGCAGCGGTCTCCGCGACGAAGCGGCCATGGCATTGCTTGTGCGTCGCAGAAACCATGCTCCGGGGAACCTTGCGACGCCGCAGCGACGGTATTTCCAGGGAATCTTGCCGACGCCGTGTGTTTCCAGGGGACCTTGCCGATGCGCTGCCACGGTGGTTCCAGGGAACCTTGCCGACGCCGTGTGTTTCCAGGGGACCTTGCCGACGTTATCGGGGCGGTCCCCTGGAGACCTGCTGCGCCCTCCCATTCCCGCACACGCCGGGCTATGACCGCCTTCCACACTTTCGCGGGGAGAGCCCATGTCCGTCAGCGGCGTCAAGAACACCATTCGCAGCGTGTCCACGGATCGCACCATCGACAAGGCAGATGCGCAGAAGATCCTGGACAGCGCCGGCTCGACGGTGAGCAGCGGCGAGGAACGCGCCATCAAGGACGTTTTCAACAACAGCTCCGTGCAGATTGACGCCGAGGCGAAGAAGCTCCTCAAGGACGCGCTGCGCGACATCAGCTCCCTGCGCGCCCACGTGCGCCAGCAGAATGACGGGGTGGCCGCGCGTGCCTCCGGCCTGCAGGCCGCCGAGGACGCGCGCATGAAGCCCGGCGTGACGACGAAGACGTTGGGCGGCAGCGTCATCCCCGAGGAGGTGAAGGCGCTGGTCAACAAGGCGCGCGCCGCGGGCGCGGTGGCCTACGACGTGGCCGAGCTGGACGACCCCGCCAAGGACGACCACGGTGAGGGCTACACCGTCACCGGCAAGTGGACGCCGTACCCGCAGGACGTGGGCTCCACCGGCAACCTCGCCTTCTCCCACACCGAGGTGACGCCGCAGAAGCTGGAAGAAGACATGAACACGGTGCAGACCTTCACGCGCATCAAGGGCTACCGCACCGAGACGCAGCGTGACTTCCGCACCGGCGAGGAGCACACCTTCCAGGTGGCGGAGTACGAACGCGTCACCGAGAAGGGCACCGGCAACATCACCGCCCACTACGACGAGGCCTCCCACCCCGACCAGTACGCACGCGGTCCGCAGGGCCAGAAGTGGGCCAACAACTTCTGCATCCTCGCCGACGGCTCACTGCACTGCCTGCCCGCGGCGCGTCGCAATCCCGCGGAGCCGGGCCTCATCCTCACCAACCCCTCGCTCGCGCGCGGTCAGCGCATGCTGTTCAACGGCCACATCGAGGTGCGCAACGGCGTGGTCACCAGCATTGGCATGAGCGGCCGCCTGCAGAAGCTGGCCGCCGACGGAGACGCCAAGTTCATGGACCCCGTGCCGCTGCTCAAGGCCTGGGGCTTCAAGATGTCCCCGGACCTGCAGGTCCACTTCGAGGGCAGCGGCGACCGTCCCAACATCGACCGCAACACCAACGTGATCGGCTGAGCATCAGCGGGCGGGGCGGCCATCACCGCGCAACGCCGCCCGCCTCCCGCCTCACCGCGACGACGTCAACAACCGCAGCGTCACCCCGCGGTCGGCCCACAGGATGCCAAAGGGCAGCGACACCGCGCCGCCGGAAACCCCGTTGAAGTCCACCTCGCGTCCACCGCCCAGCACGTGCGTCTCCCGCAACGCCGGGCCGCCGTCCATGTCCACGTCCCACAGGCGCACGCCCGCAAAGGCGTCCACCGCACCCCCGTACAATCGCCCGCTCAGCATCAGGCGGCGACCATGGAATCCCAGCGCGGCCGTCGTCGTTGCCACCGCAGCACGCTCCAACGCCTGACGCGTGCGCATGTCAAACGGCTGCAGCCATCCCGTCCCGCTGGCCACCAGCAGCGAGCCACGCGCAACCACCTCGTCGAGGTTGAGCGTCGAGACGTCCAGGTAGGGTGACCCGGTGGCGGTCCACTCCGGCGTGCCGAGACGGTCGACGCGGGCGCGCTCCACCAGGAAGCCTCCCGGCCACCCGTTGTCGACGCCTTTCACCAACGTCACCGCACCGCCCCCGGCGTGCATCATGGGGAACTGGAAGTAGTCGTTCGTGTAGCTCGCCGGGCCCGGCCCCAGGTTCCGCAGCGAGAGCAGGGGCAAGGTGGCCGCCTGCGTTTCCGCGGCGTGCAGCAGGTCCGCGAGCGCCACCGTGGCCACCACGAAGTCCCACGCCTGCGGACCTTGCTCCGGAGGCGGCGCATAGAGCTGGCCGTTGAGAACCACCACGTCGCCATCAACCTCGATGTTGCGCACCCGCAGGCCCTGGTAGCCCGTGAGACCCAGGGCGTCGGCGCGGAGCGGGTAGGAGAGGCGGCAGTGGTACGGCGCCACCTCGGCGCAGCCCAGCTGGTCGTCGTCACCCCACGACGAGGGGTCCACCGCGCCTTCCGATCCGAAGCGCGCATCCAGGATCTCGACGGTGGAGGTGTCCATGTGCACGAAGCGGCTGTACTGGTCGATGATGTCGACCACCGGGTGGGTCACCGCCACCAGCACGCGCGAGCCGGAGATGGCCGAATCCTCGATGAAGCTGCGCTCGACGTCGTAGGTGCCCGGGCCGTAACGGGTCAGCGGGGTCCGATAGATGCCGCGCACCACTGGCGCGTTCTCCTCGGAGAAATCCATCAGCACCACTGCGGGCGTGTCGCGCTCATTGGTTTCCCGCAGGCCGCCCGCCGTCCCCACCACCGTGCTGCCGCGACGCGCCATGGCGCTGTAGTAGCGCGGTGCCACGTCGGGGAGCGCGGCGGTGAGGTCCGCCAGCGGCAGGAGGTCCGTTCCCTGCGCGGCGCTGAGGACCAGCAGACCACCACGTCCGTCGGCGGTGAGGATGTATCCCGGCCCCTCCACGGCCTGCTTGAAGCCGAACAGTCCCCGCGCCCGCAGTGCGCCTCCGTGGGGATGGATGAGCGCGGTTCCCTCCGCCAACGCCGCGCCCTTGCCGGTGGGGTCATAGGGGGAGAACAACAACGTTCCCGACGTGGCCATCAGCGCCGTGGCCCCGTGAATGACATTCAGCGTGCTCGTGTCGGTGAGGAGCTCCGCGTAGTCCATGTCATTGCCGTAGACGTCCGGCAGCGTGACGTCCCGACGGAAACACAACGCGTTGTCCGCGCCCGGAGTCCGCTCCCGCCCCACGCACGAGCACGGCGACCAACCGCAGCTCCCCGGCGGAGGCTCCGCCGCGGGAGAGCTGGGCAGCCCAAAGGCCATCACCGCCTCCCCCACCGGTCCGGCACCGCCCCCCTGCGCGGAGATCCACATCCTGCTGCCGTCGACGGCGAGGGCCACGTGATGGTGTCCGGTCTCCAGGTCGTCATTGGCGAAGACCTGGCCGTACGTCTTGGCCAGCTTGTGCTGGTCCACCAGGTACACCTTCATCGGGGACCACTCGCCGGCCTGCGTACTGAAGCCGGTCTGCACGATCAGGGAGCGATCATGCACGGTGAGCTGCAGCGCGTGACCATTGTTGAAGCTGCGGAAGAAGCCGCGTTCATCCAAGGTGCCCGGCTGGTCACGACGGTAGGGCAGGCCGTAGTTGGGATTGGGAGAGGTGTCGGCCAGGTACGGGACGTCGTCAATCACCCACGTCTTCACCGGCAGCTCGGGGCCCTGGTACGTCGGCGCGGGCACCTGGGAGATGAACAAGAGGGTGGGCGCGCGCGTTCCATCCGGCGTGACATAGCCGCCACCCACCGCCACAAATGAGCCGCCCAGGGATGGAACGGTGTCCGCCAGCGTGGCCGCGTGGGGGTCAGTGACGTCGACAATGGCCAGTCCATCCGGACCCACGGCGTAGATGCGGTCGCGCCAGCGGGCCAGGCCCATGGCCATCCTTCCGTCGAGCGGAACGTGGGAAGCCACCTTGGGCTGCGTGGGAATGGCCAGGTCCCAGACGCGGATGGCGTTCTCCAGCGCCACCACGACGTACCCCTCCAGGTCCACCACGCCCTGCACCACGCCGTAGCCTGGCAGCGGGTCCACCGGCGCGGGCGAGAACGGGTTGGTCAACGGGCGGGCCACGCTCACGTCGCGCGCCACCACCTGGCCGCCGTGCACGCCGCGCAGGAAGTGGATGCGCGCGGTTCCGCCCGTCGCGGTGAAGGCCGCGGGGAAACGACGCGCCAATCGCTCGTCACGTGCGCTGATGCGTTGCAGCTCCACCGTGGTGGAATCATCCTGGGACGTGGGAGAGGGAGCGCTGGTGTCCAGCACCCGCACCACTGCCGTTGTCTCGCCCACGCCCACCAGCAGCGTCACGTCGTCAGCGACCTGCGCGCCCACCATGGCGGCGCGTTCGTCGCAGCTGCTGGGGAAGGGTGCATCCACCGTGGGCACGCCGTCCGCTCCCGGTCGCAACCCGAGCAGGCACCCGCCCAGGGGTTGCTCGTCCAGGTAGAATGGGTCGGGATCGACGTCGTAGTCCTCCACGCACGCCGAGCCGTTGGAGTACTGGCGGCGCGTGATGACCAGCGAGGCGCGATCCCCCGCCAGCGGCGGTTGGGCCAGTCCCAGGCGCATGGCGCACTTGGTGCCCACGCCCTGCAGCTCCGGCGGCAAGGGCGAGTCCTCGAGGTAGGTCGTGGCGCCCAGGAACACCAGCTCCGGCGTGGGTCCGTCCTGCAAGGCCACCTGCTCCACCAGCAGGTAGCGGTCGCCGGAGTACAGGTACGGCGGAACCCCCTCGGGCACAGCGTTGTAGGCGAGCAGGACCGTGTCCGGGGACACCAGCGCAAAGGACAACAGGTTCGCCGCTTCCGAGCCGAGCTCCGGCGAGAAGCGCTGACCACCCGCGTCGATCACGTGCCAGTAGTACCAGTCCCGTTCGGTCTGCTCCGGCGCGGGCGACTGCGCACCACGCAACCACACCATGGTGGCCCGCTCCCCCTGCCTGTCATTGCGCCACTCCAGCCACAACACACGCGGCACACCCGCCTCCGTGGCGGACTGCAGGTCGGTCACTTCTCCCGTCGTGGGCGTGATGGAAAGCAGGCGCGGCCGCTCCTTGCGCGACCAGTCCCCCGCAGCGTCGCCAAAGTCATAGATGTGCACGTCGCCGTAGCGCCCGGCGTCACCCCGCTGCGGAACCGCCACCGCCGCGAACGCGCGGGTGACGCCGTCCACGTCTGCCTCGAAGTACGCGCCGGCGGTGGGCGAGACCACGCCGGTGGTGGAAGCGTCGAGCGCCACGCTGGCCAGCACCTCCGGAGCGCTGCCGCCCAGCTCCAGCACCTCGAACCCGTTGCCCAGCGCGGCCACCACCCGACGAGAGTTGCCGCGCAGCAGCGCGAGCCGCTCGGCGCCGAATGACGAGAGGATCTCCACGCTGTCGGGATCCACGTCGGCGCGGACCACCGGGGAGCGCAGTCCCACGTTCCCCGCCTGGTCCACGGCGCTCACCGCCAGGAACATGGGCTGTCCCACCGGCGCGCCCACCAGCCGCACCGCCTTGTTGCGTCCCACGTCCACCGGGCTGGGACCGTTGTCCAGGAAGCTCGCGTCCAGGCGGTCGTCGCTGGCGCCGTAGTGGACCAGGTAGCTGCGGACATCCGCGGTCTCGTCGGCAAACTCCACCAGCACGTCTCCGCCCAGCACCGCCACCCGGGTGATGCGCGGCGGCACCGGCGCCTGCGTGTCCAGCGTGAAGACCAGCTGATCCTCGTCGCTGCGGTTGCCGGCGCGGTCCACGGCGCGGACGCGGAAGCGGTTCTCCCCCTCGGCCAGCGTGACGCCACGCGCCGCGCCGTCCCACGGCTGGAACGCACCGCCCTGCGGATCAAGGAGCTCGTACGGCGGCGCGGCCAACCCGCCCACGTCGACGGAAGCGGTGCCCACCGCCACCACGCTGTTCGCCACGGTGGTGAGCCCGCCACCCGGCGCAAAGCGCGGCTGCGTGGGCGCGGTGGTGTCCAGGATGATGCGGTCCTGCACGCGCGCGGTGTTGCCCACCACGTCGCGCAGGCACACCGTCACGGTCTTCTCCCCGTCACCACCGCCGAGCACCCAGTTGAGCGCCAGCAGGTACGGGACATAGACCGCGCCATCGCAGCTCGGCGCGTCGCCATCCAGGAGCCCCACCTGTGCCACCGTGTCGTCGGCGGTGATGAGCAGCACCACGTTGGGGCTGGCGGTGTACTCCGCGTTGGAGTTGACCTCGACGGAACCCGTGGGCGCCGCGCGGTCCAGCGTGATGCGCGCCTCCACGATGTCGGAAGCGTTCCCCGCCGCGTCCTGCACCTGGATGCGCACCAGCTTGAGCCCGTCGGTGTCGTCGAACGTCACGGTCTGCGAGGTGGCGTAGCTGCCCCACGCCGCGCTCTCCAGCGCCACGTCGCAGTCTGCCGCGGAGTCATTGCACAGGCTCTGCCGCATCTGCAGCGCGCCCGCGGTGGCGTCGGAGGCCAGCACCTGCACCGCCATGCTCGCCGAGGTGGCGTAGGTGGCGCCGCCCGCCAGCGTGACCAGGCTGATGACCGGTGCGCGCGTATCCAGCGTGAAGGACACCGTTCCTTCGGCACCGCGATTCCCCACCGCGTCCACGGCGCGCGCGCGGACGGTGTTCTCTCCCTCCGTCAGGCCCACCGCCAACGCGGCCCCATCCCACGACGTGAATTCCGCCGCGCCGGGCATCAGCAACTCGTACGCCGGGCTGGCCAACCCCACGCCGGTGTCGACGGACGCGGTGGCCACCATCACCTGCACCGTGGGTGTGGCAACGAGTCCGCCGGCGGGCGCCAACGTGGGCGCGTTGGGGGCGCTGCGGTCCAGCGTGATGGCGTCCTGCAGGAGCGCGGTGTTCCCGCCCGCGTCGCGGAGGCACAGCGTGATGGTCTTCTCACCGTCGTTACCGGTCAGCGTGTGGAGCGCGTTGGGTTGGAAGGGGACGTAGACCGCGCCGTCGCAGCTGGGCTGGTCACCGTCCATCACGCTCATCGCCGCCACGGTGTCGGCGGTGCTGACCGTGAGCACCACGTCGGGGCTGGCGGTGTGCTCCGCGTCGCCATTGATGCGCAGCGTGCCCACCGGCGCGGCGCGGTCCAGGGTGATGCGCGCCTCGTTCACGTCGGAGATGTTGCCCGCCGCGTCGCGCAGCTGCACGCGCGCCAGCTTCACCCCGTCGGTGTCGTCAAACGTCACCGTGCGGGAGGTGGTGTAATCCGTCCACGGCGCATCCTCGAGCGCCACGTCGCACTCGGCATCCGTGCCGTTGCACAGGCTGAGACGCAGCTCCAACGCCTCGCTCAACACATCCGAGCCGAGCACGAACAGCCCCAGCGTGGGCTCACGCGTGAACGCCGCACCGCCGGACAACGTCACCGAGCCGATGCTGGGCGCCGTCTGGTCCCGCGTCAGGACCAGCTCTTCCACGCGCGCCTCGTAACCGCAGCGGTCCTTGAACTGGAAGAACACGCGGTGCCTGCCCTCGACGACATCCTCCAGCAGGTACCCGTTCTCCTTGAAGGGCAGGTATTCCCCTGGCGCCTCGCCCTCCCACCACACGCGTCCCTCGTGGGCGAACGCCGCCGTGACCTGCACGGTGAGATCCTCGGTGGTGGGCGTGAGCAGCCACGCGTTGCCGGTCTGCGTGAGCACCTGCCCGTTGCCAGGGGCAAACGCGGGCGTCGTCGGAGCCAGCGCGGTGGGGGTGAGCTCAAGGGTCTCCTCGTCCTCGTTGATCACCACCAGCTCGGTGCACACGCCCACCGCGCTGGCTCCCGGCGTGCGCGAGGCCGCGTAGCCATCCTTGCTGACCTGCACGCTGTAGCGACCCACGCGCACGTCGGGGATGGCGAAGCTGCTCTGGGTGAGCGGGATGGTGCGGATGATTCCGTTCTCGGTGATGAGCGTGACCTCGGCGCCGTCCACCGGTGCCCCGTCGGTGAGCACCAGGTTGCCCTGCACCGTTCCCACGCCCAGCTCCGGCTTCAACACCCCCACGCTGACACTGCCGCCCGCACGCGCCACCACGCGCAGGTCCAGGCGCTTGTAGGCGGAGCGGCTGGCGGTGTTGGTGAGGCCGCCGGAGTAGGTGACGGTGAGCGTGTAGACGTCGGGCTCCAGGTCGGTGAACTCGAAGTTGCCCTGCTCGTCGGGAGGCACGCCGCCCTCACCGCGACCGAGGTCCACACGCACGCGACTGAAGTCATTGAGCCCCGCAATGGGCTCCAGCTCCACGCGGCCGCTGATTGTCGCGCGGGTGCCTTCTCCCGTCGTGGCGGTGGGTGGGCAGGCGGTCAGGAACGTCATGGCCAGGAGGCAGACCGGTGCGGTGATGCGTGCGGTGTTGGACATGTGGCAGGGACCCCATCCCGGAAGCGCGCCGGGCGGCAGGAGCATGCACCACGGTGCCACGTGTCACCACCGTCGGCGCTGCGTCTCCGCCCGTGACCCAGGTCACTGCCCTCCACCGTATCTCCCGACGAGGATGCGCCTGATTCTTGCGGGGAGGTCGCCATGGGATTGGCCGCAGCAGCCACGACGGCGTTGGACCCGATCATGGGAAACCCGGCGCTGGGCGCGCAGGTGCTCGACAACGAGATGAAGGGCGCCACCATCCTCACGCGTGCGCGGTGCGTGGAGGACATGCTGGGGAAAGCCGCGTTGGAGAAGGTGGCCGCCGCGCTCCCGCCCGACGTCGTGGACGTATGGCGCAAACCGCCGCTGGCCACGTCGTGGATTCCCATCCGTCAGCTCGTGGAGGTGGACCGCGCCATCATCACCGCGCTCTACGGCGGTGACGTGTCGCGCATCCGCGACCTGGCGCTGCGCGGCGCGCAGTACGAGCTCAACGCCATCTACCGCTTCCTCCTCAAGCTCGGCAGCCCCGGCTTCGTCATGAAGCGGCTCAGCGTGGCATTCAGCGCCAAGGTGAAGCGCGGCGTTCTCGCCGAGGTGAAGAGCGAGCCCAACACGGTGACGCTGGCGCTGCGGGAAGCGGTGCTGCCGCTGTATTTCTGCGAGCACACCATGAACACCTGGGCCGCCACCGCCGTGGAGCTCACCGGGGCCAAGGACGTGAAGGTGCAGCAGCTGGAATGTCGCCACCGGGGCGGTGCCGCGTGCACGTGGGTCACCACCTGGCGCTGAGCGGGCGCGGGACTCGGCGGCTGTCGGAGAATCCCACAAGGGAGCCAGGAGTCAGAACGGGCCCGGTGACGACGAAGGGCGAGCACCTCCTGACGTCTACATTCTGACTTCTGACTTCTGACTTCCTTGTGGATTCTCCGACACACCTTCAGCGCAGGCGTGCGCGCAGCTCCACGTCGGAAACCGCCCGCTGCTCCATCTTGAACTCCTTGAGCGGGCGGTAGAGCAGCCAGTGCTCGTGCGGGAGCTGGCCCTTCACCAGGTGCCCGGTGTCGACGAGCCGCCGCCCCACCGGCGAGGGCTCACCGCGCACCAGGTCAATGCGTGCCTCCACGGTGGTGCCGTCATCCAGCTGGATGCGCACGCGGGAGCGGAAGGTCTCGTCGGTGATGACCACCTGGCTGCCTTCCTCCAGCCGCCCGTAGCTGTTGTCCGCCAGCACCAGCTCAAAGCCTTCCGCGCGCACCACCGACGGAGAGTCGCCGTTCGGCGTGTGCCCCACCACCACGCGGGAGACGCCGGCGCGCTGCAGCCGTTGCACCACGTCGGGCGGGGGGAGATGCGCCACCCCTTCCTCGTCGGTGGGACGACCATAGACCACGCTCTCTTGATTGAGCCGCGTCCCCGGCAGTGGCGCCTGGTAGGCCACTAGCGGCGCGCAGCGCGGTTGCCCGTCGCGGTCCCGCGCATCCTCGCGGTAGGCCTGCACCTGGCCCGTGTACCAGTCGTTGAGCCGACGCACCCAGCGGTCCACGTCGTCGACACGGCTCTCACCCGGCACCACGCCCAAGGAGTGCTCCCCCACCGCGCCGTGCACGAACAACGTGGCGCCGTGCCGGTAGGCCAGCTGGCAGTGCGAGAGGTACTCGGAGAGCGCGCCGTCGGGGGAGAGGTCGGTGAGGAAGCTCTCGGTGACTTCCTCGTCTGAAACCACCGCCCGCTCGCGGCCCAGCTCTTGCCGACGCATCTCGAACGCGTGCCGCGCGCCCATGGTGTTCCCGAAGATCCACTTCAGCAGCTCGGCGCGGGCACCGGTGCGGAGCGGCTCCGGCGTGCGCGGCGGCGGGTGACCGTCAAGCTCCCGCCTCAGGCGCATCTTGTTGATGTCGCGGTTCCCGGCCAGGAGCACCACCTGGGAGGGCTGGCGGCGACGGGCGTCCAGCAGCGTCCGCACCACCCGCCGCCCCTGCGGCCCGCGATCAATGGCGTCCCCGCCGAAGACCAGCACCACGCCGGGTGCCACGGTGAGCTTCCCGTCTCCGTCCAGGCTGACGTGCGGGTTGGCGGCCGCGAAGCTGGTCAGCTTGTCCCAGCGCCCTTCCACGTCGGTGATGTAGGCCACGGTCCCGGCGGGCATCTCCCTCCATGTTAACCGGGCGTCCTCCGCCGTCACACCGTGGTGCGACAGCACGTTGACGGATCGCGCCACCGTCGCGCGCGGGGGGAAATGGACGCGCGGCCACCACGGGTTGCGCTCATCAGAAACGCGCCCATCCACAACAAGCCGCGCGGGAAATCTCCGGGGCCTCCTCCCGCGCCGGGCGCCGCCACCTGACCTGACCCACGCCTGCCCTGGAGGATGGAACGCCGTGCTGCGCCGCCAACCCCTGCTCCTGCAACCGCACCAGGCCACCGTCACCGACCTGGTCCCCACCTCGCCCTCCGGTTCGTTCCATCCCGCGCCGCGCTACCTCGGCGGGCTGAGCGCCGGACCGCTGCTGGACCGCATCACCGGCTGGTTCGCCCCCGACGTGGCGGTGGACCTCGGCACCGCGCGCACCAGCGTGTTCGTGCGCAACAGGGGCATCGTGGTCAGTGAGCCCAGCGTGCTGGCCGTCCGACGGGAAGGCGCCGGGCCGCGCGTGGTGGCGGTGGGGCAGCAGGCGCACCAGATGCTGGGTCGCACGCCGGGAAACATGATGGCGGTGCGTCCGCTGCATGAAGGCGTGATTGCGGACTTCGACGCCACCGCGGAAATGCTGCGCCACTTCCTGCAGCTGGCGGTGGGCAGCTCGTGGATGCGGCCACGGGTCATCATCGCGGTGCCGGTGGGCATCACCGAGGTGGAGAAGCGCGCGGTGCGGGAGGCCGCGGAGGGAGCGCGGGCGCGGGAGGTCCATCTCATCGAGGAGCCGATTGCCGCGGCCATTGGCGCGGGGCTGCCCATCACCGAGCCCGCGGGCTGCATGCTCGTCGACGTCGGCGCCGGCACCACCGAGGCGGCCATCATCTCCTTGGGGGGCATTGTCCACTCCCGCAGCGTGCGCGTGGGCGGGGAGCGCATGGACCAGGCCATCATCAGTCATCTCAAACGTCGTCACAGCCTGCTGATTGGTGAGCGCACCGCGGAGGAGGTGAAGCTGCAGGTGGGCGCCGCGGCGCCGGTGACGCCGTCACTGAGCATGAGCGTGAAGGGCCGTGACCTGGTGGCCGGCGTGCCACGCATGGTGCAGGTCACCAGCGACGAGATCCGCGAGGCGCTGCAGGAGCCGGTCAACGTCATCGTGGAGACGGTGCGCAACGCGCTGGAGCGCACGCCCCCGGAGCTGGCCGCGGACATTGCGGAGCGGGGCATCTGCCTCACCGGCGGAGGAGCTCAGTTGCGCATGCTGGACCGCGTGCTGGCGCAGGACACCGGCGTGGCGGTGCGGCTGGCCGAGGACCCCGTGGGTGCGGTGGCGGTGGGCGGCGGCAAGGCGCTGGAGCACATGGACATGCTGAGCCGCGTCACCCTGGCGTGACGGCGTCTCAACGCGCGCGTCGTCGGAGCAGCGCCAGGAGCAACATCCCGGCGCACCACTCCGGCGGGGCCGCGGTGCATCCTCCCAGCGCGCCGCCTCCGCCCAATCCCTCGTCGCGCGGATCCCCGTCGTCGTCGCAGCCCAGACCCACGCCATCCTCGTCGCGGTCCTCCTGCGCCGGGTTGTTCACCGTGGGACAGTTGTCCTGTGCGTTGGGATGCCCGTCGCCATCGCGGTCGTCGTCGCAGACGTCCCCCGCGCGGTCGGAGTCCTGGTCCTCCTGGCCGGGATTCGGCGCGTCGCCGCAGTTGTCGGCCTCGTCGGGTGCGCCGTCGTTGTCGCGGTCGTGCAGCAGGCAGGTGCTCTCGCAGCCGTCGGCGGGCGTGAGGTTTCCGTCGTCACATTGCTCATTGGCGTCCAGGTACGCGTTGCCGCAGTAGGCGTGCCAGAACGGGAACGCGCCGCGGTCCGCCGGTGTGCCGTTGATGTCCGGCGTGCTCCCCGGCTCTCCGCTGTCACGACACGGCGAGTCCGGCTGCAGGTGCACGCGGCCCTCGCCCGCCGCCTGGAACACCGGGTCCACGTCGAGGTTCTGCACGTCGTGCGCGTTGTCCGTGGCGGTTGCCACCGCGGTGGCGTTCCCCACGTAGGCCGCGTTCCCGCCGCGCACGTCGCTGTAGCGGGTGGTGACCTCGGCGCCGGCGCCCAGCATGCGCACGTGGGCCACCGGAGTGGCCTGCGTGTCCCACAGGATCACGTTCACCAGCTCCACCAGCCCCTGGTCCGCCACCGCCACGGTACCCGCCGCGCCGCCTTCCACCGGGTTGTCCAGGAAGGTGCAGTTGGTGGCGTGCGCCTCCCCCGCCTCGACGTGGATGGCCGCGCCGCTGTTCGTCGCTTCGTTGTCGTGGAAGACGCTGTTGTAGACGCGCACGGAGGCGGGAGCGCCGGGTGCGCCCACGTGGATGGCCCCGCCGGCCTGCGCGCGATTCCCCGTGAACTCGCAGTTCACGAACAGCGGAGAGCCGTCCACCACCTGCACCGCGCCGCCGCTCATGCTGTCGCAGCCGGTGAAGTGGAAGCCTTCAATGGTGGGGCTGGCGCCATTGCGCACGTAGATCGTCGGGAACCCGGGTAGGTCGCATTGCCAGTGCGTCACCGCCGCGCCGCCGGTGGCCCGGATGCTTACCGAGGAATCCACGATCACCCACGCATTGGACGGCCCGGTGTACGTGCCCGGTCCCACCAGGATCTGGTCGCCCGGCGCCGCGCTCTCCAGCGCTTCACCAATGGTGGCGTACGACTCCGGCACGCGCAGCTCCGCCCCTCGCGCCTCCGCGGCGAGCAGGACGGCCATGGTGACGAGGAGCGTGCCCCAGGTGCGCATCACGGAACCACGACAAAGGCGTGGACCTTGGAAGCGGGGCCCACGAATCCTGCGTCGTCGACGGCGGAGACCCGCCAGAACCATTTCCCGGCCGCGGGCACGGGCTCCAGCGTGTGCACGGTGGCGCGGTCCACCAGGCGCGTGCCCAGTCGCGCGGTGAAATCGGCGTCCTGCGCCAGCTCCACGCGGTAGCGCACCGCCCCGTCGACGGGCGCCCAGCTGAGCTGGTGATTGGCGGGCAGCGCCCCCTTGAGTGGCCCCACCGGCGCGGGAGCGCGCGGCAGCGCACCGGGAGACTCCATGCGACCACTGGCCCCCACGCGCGCCCCCTGCCCCGCCGCCACCTCCACCGGCTGCGCATCCGGCCGCGTGCGCGAGCCCAAGGTCACCCGACCGTCGAGCGACTCCACGCGCGCGCCGCCGTCCTCCTGCACCACCAGCCGGAACGAGGAGCGCCCCCGCGCCACCGCCACGCGCGTGCTCGCCTCCAGCTCGGAGCCGGCCGCCGCGTTCTTCACCGAGGTCTCCAGCTCGCCGCGCACCAGCTCCAGCCTGACGTGCCACACCCCGTCGTCACCGTGCTGCAGCTGCACCACCTTCATGAGGCCGCGCGGGCCCAGCTTGAAGCCGCTGCCGTCCTTGAGGCGGAGCCACACCGCGCCCTGGATGCCGGTCTGCACCAGCGCCCCTTCCTGCACCGGCATGCCCATCTCGGCGGGACGCAGCGTGGCCTCGTCGGGACCCAGCTGCACGGAGCCATCCACCGTCGCCACGCGGGCCACCACGTTCTGCGGCGCGCGCTCGGTGTAGCGGATCTGGATCGTCGGTGGCTCGTAGTCCTCGGCGCGGGGCGCCACGGCAAAGACGCGCTCCTTGGGCAGCCCCGCCGTCACCAGCTCGTCGGCAATGCGGCGCGCGGTGGCCAGTGCCTTCCCCTCGGCACGCTGGGCATCCGGAACGCGCACCGCCACGGTGATGCCGCGCACCTCCTCGTGTCGCGCCAGCTCCTGCGCCACCGCGGCCAGGCACGCCTTGTCCTCGGGGCTGCTCGCGCCCTCCATGCCCAGCGGTCGCCCCAGCTGCACGGTGCCCTGCGCCAGGCGGATTCCGCCGCACGCGTCGGTCTGCGCGGCATGCGCCCACGACGAGGAAGCCAGCACCAGCAGGATCCACGGTTTCCTTGCGCTCATCGGGAATCTCCGATCACCACGAACTCCACTCGACGATTGGCCTGCCGTCCCGCCTCGGTGTCGTTGGACGCGCGCGGGCGCGTGGCGCCGTAGCCGCGGGACTGCAGCCGCTCGGCCTCAATGCCTTCCTGCACCAGGAATGCCTTCACGCTCTCCGCGCGGTGGTGCGAGAGCGCCGAGTTCACCTCGTCACTGCCGGCACCGTCGGCGTGGCCCTGGATCTCCACCTGGAGGTGCCGGTTGGCGCGCAGGCGCAACACCACCTGGCTGAGCAGCGCGCGTCCCTCCGGCGAGATGTCCGCGGTGCCCACGCCAAACCCGATGCGCTCGGGGATGCGCCCGCCGGCACGCGTGGTGGGCGCACCCTTGTCCGCGCACCCGTCGGTATCCTTGCGGCCGTTGATGGTCTCCGCTTCCAGCGGGCAGCTGTCCCGCGCGTCATCCAGGCCATCCTCGTCGTTGTCGCGCTCGGGGCAACCGTCCTCGTCCTCGAAGCCGTCCCGGTCCTCGGCGCTGCCCGGGCACGGGTCCGCACCGTCCACCAGTCCGTCCCCGTCGCTGTCGCCGGCCTTGACCATGTCTTCGAAGGAGCGCGCCAGGTGCGGGCAGCCATCCGGCGCGGCGCCGGCTTCCGTGGGGCAGCGGTCCTGGATGTCGGCCCAGCCGTCGGCGTCGCCGTCCGCGGCGGTGTCGGGACAACCGTCGTCGTCGCGGAAGGCGTTGGGCGTCTCCGCTTCCAGCGCGCAGCGGTCGGCCACGTCGGGGATTCCGTCCGCATCGTTGTCGCGCTCCGCGCAGCCGTCCTCGTCCTGGAACCCGTCGGCATCCTCCGCGCCGTGGGGACAGGCGTCTTCCCCGTCGCGCACGCCGTCGCCGTCAGCGTCGTCCGCCGAGGGGGCGCGCCGGGCCGCCAGCGTCGTGGGAGCCACGCCACCCATGCGCGCGGGGCAACCGTCGCCCGCGTCATCCCAGGTCTCCGCCTCCAGCGGACACGCGTCGTTCCCGTCGGGGAAACCGTCCTCGTCGTTGTCCGGCTCGGGGCAACCGTCGTCATCCAGGAACCCATCCCGGTCCTCGGCCAGCGCCACGCACGCGTCCGCCGCGCCCGGCACGCCATCTCCGTCGGCGTCGTCCGCGCGCCCCACGTCGTCACCGTCGGGGCAACCGTCGCCGTCGCGGTGCTGGTCGGCATCCTCGGCGTCGTAGGGACAGAGGTCCCGGGCGTCGGCCACCCCGTCGCCGTCGGCGTCACCCGCCACCACGGTCTCCAGGTCCGGGCAGCCGTCGCCGTCCTGGTGGCCGTTGAAGGATTCCGCCTGCAGCGGACAGAGGTCCCGCACGTCGGTGATGCCATCCCCGTCGTTGTCGCCCTCGGGGCAGCCGTCGGTGTCCTGGAACCCGTCCACGTCGTCGGATAGCGTGGGGCAGAGGTCCTCCTCGTCCGGCACGCCGTCGCCGTCCCCGTCGGGCAGGGTCACCGCCGCGGCCACCGCGGGACACCCGTCGGCGCCACCCTTGCCCGGCTCCAGCGGACAGACATCCACGTCGGAGGCAACGCCGTCTCCGTCGTCATCCGGCACCGGGCATCCCCCCAGGCTCGCCAGGCCACTCGCGCCGGGGCACAGGTCCTCTCCGTCGGCAACGCCGTCTCCGTCGCGGTCCTTCATGCGCGGCGGGAAGGAACGTCGGGCATCCGTGCCCACGCGCACGCCGGCCATGACGCGGTAGTCCGGCGTGCCCCAGCCCGGCAGCACGCCCGCCGCCGCGCCCACGTAGGGCTGGAACCCCAGCACATCCAGGCCCACCACCGCACTGAGCTCACCAGTGTGCTGGTAGGGCTGCAGCGGCGCGGGCAGCTTGGCTTCCACCGTCGTTGCGCCGGGAGTGAGGTAGGGCACGGCCAGGTAGGGATGGTTGAGCGCGGACGCACCGGAGGCCTCCAGCGCCACCTCGACGGGGAAGAAGCGCATCAGCGCCACCCGCTCGGCCAGGCGCGCGCCCTTGAAGCCCACGCCGGCACGCCACACCAGCTCCTGGCTGATGGTGAGCTTCTGCACCTCGTACGGTCGACGCACGCGCAGTCCCACGTTCGCCCCGGCGAAGAAGCCCCACAGCTCGCGGGACAACGCCAGCTCCGGCTGCAGCGTCGGGAACCCTTCGGAGTAGTAGCCGTGGGCCCAGGGGCTGGTTCCCACGTCGGGGACCACCTCGGTGGCGCGGCCCCCGGTGCGCACGCTGAGCGCGCGGAAGCCCAGCCCCAGCGGCAGCGTGACCTGCGGAAGGAACGCCAGGTCGACGAGGAACTGCTCGTGGTGCAGCAGCCGGATCTTCGCGCCCAGCCGCAGGTCGCCCAGGTTGAACTGGTTGAGCGGGGTCACCGCGGTGGTTGCCGACGAGATGCCCAGCCCCCGGTCCTGGTAGAGCGAGACCGGCAGCGCGCCGAACAATTGCACCCAGTTGAACAGCCCCACGCTCAGGCCCATCTCCGTGGCCAGGCGCGACTCCACCAACGACGCCACGCGCTTGCGGTACGGGCCCGGCAGCGTCCCCCACGGACCGCGCGCCGCGCTGCGACGGTCGGTCAGCACCAGCGGATTGCGCTCGTAGTCGGTCCACAGGAACAGCGAGAAGTCCAGGTGACCCAGGAGCTGACCGGCGTGGGTCCGCGCCAGCCCCCGCCCGTCGACGGTGGACTGCCAGCGCTGCGTGTTGAGGACCTGCTGCTCCGCGGCCACGGGCGAGACGGAGCCCGCGACCAACGCCGCCATCAGCATGAACCGTCGCGCCATTGCGACCACGAATCCCCTCCAGTCGGCGCGCCAGCAGTACCAACCCCGGGTTGGGCGGAACAAGGACCTTTTTCGACGGCCCCTGCCGGGGGGTGGTGCGCCCCTGTGGGCAAAGGGTTCCAGGCGCCTCCGAGTGGCGTCGGAAAACGGCCTGGGAATTGGACCAGCGCGGCGGGCTCCACTACCAGACGGCGCATGGGTGGCGCGCCGCTGGATTTCTACTTCGACTTTTCTTCGCCCTACGGCTACCTCGCCAGCCACCGCATTGACGAGCTGGCGGCCCGCCATGGACGGGATGTGGAGTGGCGTCCCATCACGCTGGGCGTGGTCTTCAAGATCACCGGCGCGGTGCCCCACGTGCAGGTCCCGCTCAAGGGCGACTACGTGAGGCGCGACTGGGCCCGGGCCTCCCGACGCCTGGGCGTGCCCTTCACCCTGCCGCAGAAGTTCCCCTTCCCCAGCGGCCCGGCGGTGCGCGCCTACTACTGGCTGCGCGACCAGGACGCCGCCAAGGCCCGCGCCCTTGCCAAGGCGGTCTTCCACGCCGCCTTCGCGGAGGGACGCGCCATCTCCGCCGCCGACGACGTGGCCGCGCTGGGCGAGAAGGTGGACGTGGCGCCGCACACCCTCATGGCCGGCATTGCCGACCCCGAGAGCGACGAGCGGGTCAAGAACGAGGTCGACACCGCCATCGCGCGGGGCGTGTTCGGCTCACCGTTCATCATCGTGGACGGTGAGCCATTTTTCGGCGGGGATCGACTCGACGAAGTGGATGCGTGGTTGAAGTCCGGCGGCTGGTGAGCGCCCAGGGCGGAACGCTGCGCACCCGTCGTGGGCGGAACAGGGACCCGTGCAGGTTCGGTGCGGCGCACCGCGGTACCGGCAACATCCGCCCATGAGCCCTGTCCGCCCGGACAGGCGAGCCACCTGCTCACTCCCGTCCTTCACGTGATGCCCTGGCCGCAGGAGCGGGGTGTGCTGGCCTGCGCAAAAACTGGCCTTCGTGGCTCTTGGGATGTGATTAGCGTGTGATTAGGGTGTGCGCGAAGCGAACGCGGCCGCTGGTACTTCACCGGGGGCGTTTGCTCCAGACGAGGTCAGGACATGAGGCAGCTATCCCGTTGGACCGTCGCGGCCGCCCTGGCGGTGCTGATTCCCGTTCCCGCCCTGGCGAAGTCCGGTTTTGTCAGCGATGTCCCGAATGGTGGCGTCAACAGCTGCACCACCTGCCACACCAGCTCATTTGGCTGGAACTCCTTCGGCAATGACGTCCGGGGAAGCCTCAGTGGCGGCAATCCGGACTGGCCAGCGCTGTTTGACCTGGATTCCGACGGAGACGGATTCACGAATGGTGAAGAGCTCGGGGATCCATGTGGCACGTGGACCAGCGGTGGCACGCCGCAGTTCACCTCCGGCATCACCCTTCCCGGCGACCCGAACAGCACTCCCGCCAACCACACGCTGTCCGCCTGCGGCACCTCCAGCTCCAGCAGCAGCTCCTCTTCGTCGTCCTCCTCCTCCTCCTCCTCCTCCTCCTCTTCTTCTTCGTCGTCATCCTCCTCCTCGTCATCTTCCGGCGGTGGCGCCACGGACGGGTCCTCCACATCGTCCAGTGGCGCCCCGC